>CAZMEG010000177.1:0-6977 GCA_964565205.1 uncultured Cytophagia bacterium | reverse complement strand
TATATGCTCAAAGTTCCCACGAAGAGCGGTTGCGTTTAGTTCATGCGGATGTTCTAAAACGTGAAGTACAAAATAATAAGGTCATACAGGTAGTAGAAGGGAGTGTGGAATTCCAGCAGGGCGAAACGGTCATGAAATGTGATCGTGCTACCCAAATTCTGGGAGCCGATTGGTCCGCCTTTACCGGCAATGTACAAATTTTCGATAAAAACAAAACCTTATTCGCCGATACCGTTTATTTTTATCCAAAGCAGCGTAAAGAAATGGCGGTGGGTAATGTTGTGATCATCACCGAAGCCGATACCATAAAGGCCGAACGGGTTACTTATCTGGAAGTCCCTGATGAGTTACTGGCTGAAAAACAGGTACAAATTATTAGTCCGGAAGATCGAACCGTGATTTTCTCGGGTTACGCCGATTATTTCCGTACAGAAGACTACAGTAAAATCTTCATGAATCCGGTACTAGTTCAATTTGACACGCTGGGGGCTGAAGAAATGCGGATCTATGGCGACACCCTGGAAATATTCGATCATGGGCAAAGATCACTAATTAAACAAAACGTCCGTATTTTTAAAAAGGATGTTCGTGCCACATGTCAGTTAGCCGAATATTTACGCAACCAGGGACAGATTATTTTGACTGGAAGTCCTAAGGCGTTTCAAAGTAATCAAGAAATTTCAGGAGATACATTATGGCTTTATCTGGAAAAATCAAAGCTGGTGAAAGCCCGCGTTATTGGTAATGCATTAGCTCTCTCGGATGCGGATACATTGCACAAAGGTCAATATGTGAATAAATTAAGTGGACAAATTATTGAATTTTTTATAAAAAATAATAAATTAAAAAAAGTAGAAGTTTTTAATCAGGCTACGAGCCTTTATCATATTATAGAAGAAAATACTTATAAAGGCTCTAATCAAGTAACCGGGGACAAAATTGTTATTAATTTTGAAAATGGTAAAATTAAAAAGGTGCAGGTTTTAAGCAATCCGGGTAAAGCTACCGGCAAATTTATGCCAGCAGAAAGTTAAAGGAACGATGGAACAGTATAACAACAAAGAAGCCACTGAAATCGTGACCTTATCTACCAGGGTAAATAATGGTCAACTTTCGGAATTACGTTCCGAAGAGCTGGTTAAAATCTATCGAAAACGAAAGGTGGTCAACCGGGTGAGTATAAACGTTCGTCAGGGTGAAATTGTGGGTCTTCTGGGACCCAATGGAGCTGGTAAGACCACCACTTTTTATATGATCACCGGGATTGTAAAACCCAACAGCGGTCGCATATTTATAGATGATCAGGATATTACACGATTGCCCATGTATAAACGCGCCCGAATGGGCATTGGGTATTTATCTCAGGAACCATCTATTTTTCGACGGCTCACTGTTGAACAAAATATCATGGCAATTCTGGAAACTCTGCCCCTTACTAAACAGCAGCGGAAAGAACGTCTGGAGGAGTTACTGGATGAATTAAACATTGCTTATATAGCCAAAAATAAAGCCTATACCCTTTCCGGTGGGGAAAGAAGACGTGTAGAAATCACAAGAGCTCTGGTAACGCAACCCAAATTTATGTTACTGGATGAACCGTTTTCGGGGGTGGATCCTATTGCTGTGGAAGAAATACAAAATATTGTACAAAGATTAAAAGAAAAAGGAATCGGTGTGCTGATTACGGATCATAATGTGCATGAAACTCTGGCTATCACCGATCGTGCTTATCTGCTTTACGAGGGTGTAGTGCTGAAATCGGGAACAGCAGAATATTTAGCCAATGATCCAGAAGCGATTAAACTTTATTTGGGTGATAAATTCAAGTTGGTGCGGTAATGTAGCCATGGAGATGGCAATTATAAAACATCAAGTGGAGGAGTAGTTATGACAAATTTGGTACAACGCTTAAGTCTTCAACTTAAACAGTCACCTCAGCAGGTTCTGTTGTCTTCCTTGCTGCAGCTTCCGATTTTGAGTCTTGAGCAAAAGATCAAACTTGAACTGGAAACCAATCCTCTGCTTGAAATCGATCAGGATATGGAGTTGACTGAGGAATTGGAGGAAGAAGAGGAACCCACTCTGGAGCTGGAACCTCTGAATGGTGAACAGGATGGTGAACTGGAAATAGAAGAAGGAGATGCCGCATCTGATATTGAAAAACAGGAAATCGATTGGGAAACCATTTTAAACGATGATGATGAGTATTCCTATCGACCGCCAAAAGAAGAGAGTGTAGAAGAGATCGTTCGCCCGGAAGTTGCCCATACAACCCTGCCAGAACATCTTCTTATGCAATTACACATGACCAACCTCACCGAAAAAGAGATGATGATCGGTGAATATATTATCTGGAACATCAATGAAGATGGCTACCTGTCATGCTCAGTAGATGTGATTGCTGAAAATCTGGGGGTTACAGAAGATGAAGTAGAAAAAGTTTTGCACGTTATTCAACACTTTGATCCTACGGGCATCGGAGCTCGCAATTTACAGGAATGTCTTCTGGTTCAAATGCTGGAACGCGATCCCCATAATGAAGTAGCCATTGCTATTTTACGGGATCATTTTGAAGATTTTACCAACAAGCGCTTTGAGAAAATAGCTAAAAAGATGGATATCTCCCTGGATGAAATTAGAAAAGCCATGGAGGAAATTACTAAATTAAATCCAAAGCCGGGTGAAGGATATATTTCTTATCATCAAAATGTTATCGTTCCCGATATCATCGTCGAGAGAGACAACGGCGATTTTCGCATAATCATGAATGATTGGAACATTCCTAACTTGCGAATTAACAACGCTTATAAGAAGCTCTTATTGGATAAAAAGAACACCTCCAAAGAGACGAGAGACTATATACGGCAAAGCCTGGAATCGGCCCGCTGGTTGATCAATTCCATTCACCAGAGAAGAGCCACGATTATGCGGGTTATGGAAGCCATTATAAAAAAACAACGTGATTTCTTTGACAAAGGTCCGGACTATTTAAAACCCATGATTTTAAAAGATATTGCTGATGAAATCGGCATGGATATTTCTACCGTCAGCCGGGTTACCAGCGGAAAGTATGTTCAAACCGAACACGGAGTCTTCGAATTGAAATATTTCTTCAGTGAAAGGATTAAAAGCGATGATGGGGAAGATGTCTCTAACAAAAAGATCAAAGCCTTGATTAAAGAAATTATTGAAAATGAGGATCCTAACAAACCGCTTAATGACCAGAAGATTGCAGAAATTTTGAAAGAAAAAGGTTACAACATTGCTCGTCGTACGGTGGCAAAATACAGGGAACAGATGATGATCCCGGTTGCCAGATTGCGAAGGAAAATTTAAACCATAGGTGGAATTTTGATGGATAAAAGAATTATCAGTACCACAATTATTGGCATACGGCACAATGGAAAAGTAGCCATAGGTGGGGATGGCCAGGTAACCTTTGGCGATTCCATCATGAAACGGAATGCAAAAAAGGTGCGAAAACTTTATAATGATACGGTTCTGGCAGGATTTGCCGGTGCCTCAGCCGATGCCTTCACCCTGTTTGAGAAATTTGAAGGCAGGTTGGAACAATATCGTGGGAACCTGAGTCGTGCTGCTGTAGAATTGGCCAAAGAATGGCGCACCGATAAATATTTGCGTCGCCTGGAAGCTCAGTTGATTGTTTTAAATCAGGAACATATTTTTTTGATTTCCGGTACGGGCGACGTGATTGAACCCGATGAACCAATCATTGCCATAGGATCGGGAGGAGGGTATGCGCTGGCCGCAGCTCGGGCTTTGATGAAGTATTCCAACCTGGAGGCGAAAACCATTGTGGAAGAGTCCTTAAAAATTGCTGCCGACATTTGTATTTACACCAATGCTAATCTTGTCATAGAAGAAATTTAATAGTAAGGTTAATCCTATGTCTGAAATGCAAGAATTGACTCCTAAGAAAATTGTTGAAGAATTAGACAAATATATTATCGGGCAGGATAAAGCCAAGAAATCCGTGGCAATTGCCTTGCGGAATCGCTGGCGACGTATGCGGGTGTCAGGTCAGTTACGCGAAGAAATTATGCCCAATAATATCATTCTAATTGGACCCACCGGTGTGGGTAAAACCGAGATCGCCCGTCGTCTGGCACGGCTCGCCAATGCACCATTTATTAAAGTTGAGGCTACCAAATTCACGGAAGTGGGTTATGTGGGGCGAGACGTAGAGTCGATGATACGAGAACTCACGGACCTGGCCGTATCCATGGTCAAGTCCGAAAAAACTAAAGAAGTGGAAGGTAAGGCACGTAAACATGCTGAAGAACGTTTGCTGGATATTCTTTTACCGCATCCGCCCAAGTCACAATCAAAACCCGGATTTGAAACCCCGGATGAGGAAAGTCCTGAAGAAAGGTATAAACGGACCAGAGAAAAGCTCAGACAACAACTGCAGAATGGCGAACTTGAAAAACGCATGGTTGAGCTGGATGTAAAAAGTGAACAATTCCCTCTGATGCAAATTATTTCCCCTATGGGTGTGGAAGAGATGGGGGTGAATTTGCAGGAGTTTTTTGGCGGCATGCTTCCTAAAAAGACAAAAAAGCGAAAAATGACCGTTGCGGAAGCCAGAAATTACCTGATTCAGGAGGAGTCACAAAAGTTAATTGACATGGACCAGGTAGTTCAGGAAGCCATAAAACGTGTGGAGAATTCAGGGATTGTTTTTCTCGATGAAATCGACAAAATAGCCGGTGAACATAGTAAACATGGGCCGGATGTTTCTCGTGAAGGTGTTCAGCGTGATTTACTGCCGGTAGTGGAAGGTACCAATGTTTTTACCAAATATGGGATGGTAAAGACTGACCATATTTTATTCATTGCATCGGGCGCTTTTCATGTTTCCAAACCTTCTGACCTTATTCCTGAACTTCAAGGCCGCTTTCCAATTCGTGTGGAGTTACAGAGTTTGACAGCCGACGATTTTTATCGAATTCTTACCGAACCAGAAAATGCATTGATTAAGCAGTACAAAGCCCTTCTGGCCACGGAAGGGGTGGAGCTGATCTTTACGGATGATGCCATCCGAGAAATTGCCAATATCGCCAGTGAGGTGAACGAACGCACCGAAAACATCGGCGCTCGTCGTTTGCATACGGTTTTAACTGCCTTGCTGGAGGAGGTACTGTTTGAAGTACCTGATAGTGGTGTTACCAGAGTGGAGATCACCAAAGAAAAAGTTCGCGATACCCTGCGTGATATTGTGGAAGATCAGGACTTAAGTCGCTACATCCTGTAAAATTAAGCCACCGACATTCCAAATTATTACTAAATTTTGGAGGGACCATTGAGCAGACATTTTCTTGCCATAACCGATTTTTCCAGAGAAGAAATCCTGGAAGTCTTCCAGTTAAGTGGTGAGCTAAAAGAAAAGCAGAAACGAGGGGAGGCCCATCGTTATCTGGAAGGTAAAACTCTGGCTATGATCTTTCAAAAACCTTCGGCGAGAACCCGTGTGTCCTTTGAAGTGGGTATGTTTCAACTGGGGGGGCATGCCTTATATTTGAGTCCCAACGACATTCAGATGGGCAAGCGCGAATCCATCCCGGATGTGGCTCGTACTCTATCTCGATTCGTAGATGTGATCATGGCGCGAGTTTTTGGACACAATGAAATTGAGCAACTGGCTGAATATGCTTCTGTGCCTGTGATTAACGGCCTGTCCGATTTATTGCATCCCTGTCAGGTCATGGCCGATGTGTTCACCATTCTGGAAAAACGAGGCTCTCTGGAAAATCTGAAGGTGGCCTTTGTTGGGGATGGCAACAATGTGGCAAATTCCTGGATAAATATGGCTTCTCGTATTGCCATGCAATTACATCTTGCCATTCCCGAAGGGTACGATCCAAATCCTGATATCTTGCATAAGGCTCAGGCGGCTGGATTAAGCGAGATCAAAATATTCCGCAATCCCGTGGAAGCTGTAAAGGGGGTGGATGTTATCTACACCGATGTTTGGGCCAGCATGGGGCAGGAAGCCGAAGCCGAAAAGCGCAGAGCCGATTTTAAAGAGTATCAGGTCAATATCGAGTTGACCAAACATGCCGCTTCGGACCATTTAGTCATGCACTGTCTGCCGGCCCATCGCGGTGAAGAAATTACGGACGAAGTAATCGATGGCCCCCACTCCGTTGTATTTGATGAAGCCGAAAATCGCCTGCATGTCCAGAAGGCGATCATGGTGAAGCTGTTAACGAAATGAAAAAGAGAGTTACAATAAATTTATCTGACGGGATCAATTCTGAGCTCGAATCTATATGGTTAACAAAGAAACAAAACGTGAAATCCCCTACTCTCAACTCCAGGAAACCAAAAAATTAGATATCCTCCTGTTTGACCCGCAATGGACCTCTGAGTGGGATGAATTTGTCTGGAAAACCAATCAGGGGACATTGTTTCACACGCGAAAATTTTTGAATTATCATCCGGAAGATCGATTTAAAGATCACTCCTTGATTTTTACCAAGGAGAATCGCTGGCTGGCTGTGATGCCGGCTGCGCTTCGTTACGAAAACGATCAGAAGATTTTAATTTCACATCCCGGAGCTTCCTTTGGCGGACCTGTTCACCGTTACCCTCTCTCCTTTAAAGACACTTTTCGGCTGGTGGAAGCTTTACTGGATCATGCCCGGCAAAATGATATAAAAAAAATCGTACTAACCTTACCTCCACAAATTTATTATCGCCGTCCCAGTAACTACCTGGATTTTGCCCTGCTGGAATCGGGCTTTAGCTATTTAAAACGGGAGGTTTCCAGTGTGATCCCGCTGGATTTTGCCGAAGAGGATAGCCTCATGTATTTCACCTCTGAATCCAGACGAGCCGTGCGAAAAGCCATGAAATTAGGCGTTACGACAGAAGAAAGCGATGATTACAAAAATTTTTATTCAATTTTACAGAAGAACTTAAAGCTGCGTCATAATGTTCGACCGGCCCATACC
>CAZMEG010000176.1:0-7052 GCA_964565205.1 uncultured Cytophagia bacterium | reverse complement strand
CAAAAGTTTTAATTAATGAATACCCCGAATTGCATATTACAGCCCTGGTTTCGGACTATTTTACTGCTTTACAGTATCTCCGATTTGAAAATCTGCCCGGAAAGAGTATTATTTTTCTGGGTTCCAATATTGGAAATTTCGATCTTGACGAAGCTCTGCAATTTCTTCGTAAAGTATGTGAAGCCATGCAAAAACAAGATAAATTCCTGCTTGGGACTGACATGCAAAAAGAGAGGGAGATTCTGGAAGCAGCTTACGATGATGCTCAGGGAATCACCGCACATTTTAATTTGAATGTACTCAAACGAATTAACAGAGAACTCGGCGGCAATTTTGATTTGAATAAATTTGTTCATCGAGCTTTTTACAACACCTCCTTACACCGCATTGAAATGCATCTGCAAAGTCTGGATAATCAAACTGTATATATCGAGGCATTGAACCAAACATTCAGGTTCAAAAAGGACGAAACCATTCATACAGAAAATTCTTATAAATATTCCATGGATCAGATTTATCGTTTGGCTGATCAGGCTGGACTTCAGGTCTGTGAATCGTGGTTTGATGAAAAACGATGGTTTGGCCTGCATTTATTGGAAATTAAACAATAAGTATTAAATCCTCTTTTTACCTTCTTGAATTTATGCATCCTATTATTTTTGAAGAAGTAAGTAAATTTTATAATGGTAAACCTGCCTTAAAGGATGTCAATCTCTCCTTACCTTCGGATTGTACCACAGCAATCATAGGT
Organism: uncultured Cytophagia bacterium; assembly: GCA_964565205.1. Lineage (GTDB taxonomy): Bacteria > Zhuqueibacterota > Zhuqueibacteria > Oceanimicrobiales > CAZMEG01 > CAZMEG01. Next base: position 6,301 of record CAZMEG010000176.1, on the reverse strand, counting down.
CCAAGCGGTAGCGGTAAATCTACTTTACTTCAATTGATTAACGGCCTGCTAATTCCCGATCATGGTCAAGTTCTGGTTTATGGTAAGCCCATCGATTACAGTTGTTTGCCCAAATTGCGCCGTCATATTGGCTACGCGGTGCAGGGAACCGGCCTTTTTCCGCATTTGACGGTTGAACAAAACATAACTTTATTAGCCAGACTGATGAAGTGGGATAAACAGCAAATAGAAAAACGCGCCCGCGAGTTGATGGATCTGGTTAATTTACCCCATTCTTACCGTAAAAGATATCCGCATGAACTCAGTGGGGGTGAACAGCAACGGGTAGGACTCTGCCGGGCCATGATGCTTAACCCAAAAATCTTTCTCCTGGATGAACCCTTTGGCGCACTCGATCCCATTACTCGAAGTGAAATCCATCAGGAATTTGTGAAACTGCAAAAACTCGAAGCGCGCACCATTGTAATGGTTACCCATGATCTCAAAGAGGCACTAAAGCTGGGTGATTTTCTGGTTATTTTAAATCAGGGTAAAGTAGAACAATGTGGTAAGCCACAAGAAATTTTACAGAATCCAGCCAGCGAGTTTGTTAAAAATTTCTTACATTCTCAATTAGAGGATGTTTCGTTGATTTTGAAAAAGCATTTTAATGTGAGTCAAACCTTATTTGAAAAATGAGCAAAAAGCTGATCACTATCGTTACAATTTTAGTCATAACGATATTCAGTCAGACGGGAATAAGCCAGACCCTAAAAATCGGTTCCAAGCATTTCAATGAGAGCTATATTCTGGCCGAAATTATGGCACAGTTGCTGGAAGATCGCGGATATCGGGTAGAGAGGAAATATGGTCTGGGAGGGACCATAATTTGCTACCAGGCTCTTGTCAATGGTGCCATCGACCTTTATCCTGAATATTCCGGCACCATTGCCCAGGCGATTCTCAAACTGGAACCCCCGGTTTCTTTTTCCAAATTGCAGGGCATTTTAAAAAAGCAAACAAATCTGGAATTACTGGACACATTTGGCTTTAACAACACCTATGCATTAACGGTTACCTCTCGATTAGCTCGAAAGCTGAAGTTGAAAACCATTACCGATTTACGTAAATATCCTGAATTACGCTTTGGATTGAGTTACGAATTTCTGCAACGAAAGGATGGCTGGAACGCCCTGGCCAGGGTTTATAAATTGAGGGCTATTCCGACAGGAATGGAGCATGTGCTTTCTTACCAGGCCATGGCTCAGGGTAAAATTGATGTCATGGATGTCTACTCTACCGATGCGGAGATTTTAAAATACAATTTAGTCTTACTGGAAGACGATTTGCATTTTTTCCCAACCTATCTGGCGGCTCCTCTGGTACGCAAAAATTTGCCACCGGAGATAAAAGCAATTCTTTCTGAATTGGCTCATACTATCGATGAAAAGGAGATGCAGCGGTTAAATGCTCTGGCGGCCATTGAAGGCAAAAGTTTTGCCGAAGTAGCTCGAATATTCTTACAGGAGAAAAATCTACTTAAGCAGGATAATGAGGTGGTGAATAAAAAATGGGCTACTCTGGCTTATCGTACCTGGACACATTTAAAGCTTACTGTTCTGGCTCTACTTGCGGCCATGGCTGTGGCTATGCCGTTTGCGGTAATAATCTATCGGATTCCTACAATCGCCCGTCCCATCCTCTATTTTAGTGGCCTGATGCAAACCATTCCGTCCCTGGCCCTGCTGGCTTTTATGATCCCGTTTTTTGGCATCGGCGCAAAACCGGCTTTGATCGCCTTATTTTTATACGCATTGCTACCGATATTAAGAAACACCTATGTCGCTCTCAATGCCATTGATCCTGTGCTTAAAAAAGTTTCTATCGGTATGGGTCTGACTAACTGGCAACGCATTCGCCATATTGATTTACCTTTAGCGATTCCTCATATTCTCGCCGGGATTCGTACCGCAGCAGTCATATTAATCGGCACTGCAACACTGGCAGCCATTATTGGGGCCGGGGGGTTAGGCGAATATATTTTTACCGGGGTCTCTCTGAATGATCCGGTCATTATTATGTGGGGAGCTATTCCCGCGGCTTTGCTGGCTATTCTGGTGGAATTGATTTTTGAGGGCCTGGAACGTTTAATTGTTCCAAAACATCTTTTACAAAAATTGAAATAAAAATCAAGGAGTGATTTTTTGGAAGAGAAAAGAGAGATTTTGTTAAAAGTTGAAGACATTCATAAACTGTATGGATCCGAAGCGCGACCTGTTTCGGTTTTACGTGGCATTTCATTTGAAATGTCGGAAGGGCACAATCTGGCCATTACCGGTCCTTCCGGAAGTGGAAAAAGTACATTACTGCATATTCTCGGCACTTTAGACCATCCCACAAGTGGAAGAATTGAATTAAACGGTCAAGAGCCCTTCGCTTTACCAGAACCGGAATTGGCTCGTTTTCGCAATCAGGTGATTGGTTTTGTTTTTCAGGATCATTATTTACTTCCCCAATATTCAGTTCTGGACAATGTTTTGATTCCGACTCTGGCTTTTGCAAGCGATAATGGTGAGATCAGACGTCGAGCCCTTGAATTACTGGAAAAAGTTGGGCTTTCTGATCGACTGGATTATTTGCCATCGGAACTTTCAAATGATGAAAAACAGCGGGTAGCTCTGGCAAGGGCTTTCATCAATCAACCGTGGCTGCTTCTTTGCGATGAGCCCACCGGCAATCTGGACCCGGCCACCGGGGATTCTATGGCTTCGCTGTTATTTGATCTGCACAAAGAAGAACAAAATATCTTAATCGTCGTCACGCATAATTTAAACCTGGCCGCCCGTTTTGAACGGCAATTTGAACTGAAAGAGGGAACGTGCGTCGAAGTTTAGTATATTACTGGCGGATTAATCTGGCTATCTTATTAGCAGCGGCCGTAATCACAGCCGTTCTCACAGGGGCTCTTCTGGTGGAGGACTCTATACGGGGAAGTTTGACTGATTTAACTCTGGAGCGATTAGGTGGCATCGACCTGAGCTTGAGGTCTCAACGATTCTTTCGTGAAAATCTTGCGGATGATTTAAGGAAAGTCCCCGATTTCACTACCTATTTTGAATTCATTGCACCGGCCATCCATTTAAACGGCACGGCCATTTGTACTAAAAGCAAAATCAGAGCAACCCATATTCAAATTCATGGTGTCGACCAGCGTTTTGAACGGGTATTTGATTATGCCTGTCCTCTCCCCAATGCTAATCTTCTCTATGAATATTTAAAGCAAAAACCGCAACAGGGCTTACCTTCGATAGTAATCAACGAAGCCTTACAAAAAAAATTACAAGTTAAACCAGGAGATCCGGTCCTTTTATATTTTGAAAAACCCTCGGATGTCCATCGGGAATTTTTGCTGGGTCATAAGAAGACAAAATACGTTATTGCCCAATTGAAAGGAATCGTTACGCATATTTTACCTGATCGTGGTGTGGGGAGATTCAGCCTATCCTCTAATCAGCGATCTCCGTTGAATGCCTTTGTAGCCTTGCCGGTGCTGCAACAGGCCACCGAACAACCGAACCGCGTGAATACAATTTATGTGGCACAAAATCAATCGACAAGAATGCAACCATTACATGAATTATTACAAAAATGGCTGGATGAAGTGTTAACTCTGGATGATCTGGGCTTGAATTTGCACGCTGAAAAATCTTTTTTTAGCCTGGAAAGCCGGGCCCTGATCTTGAAACCCTGGTTAGTCAATAAGATGCAATCTATTGCAGCGGCCATAAAGGCGCCAATTTTACCTGTTTTTACCTATTTAGTCAGCAGTATCGAGGCCAATGGTCAAAGCATTCCGTATTCCACAGTAACCGCAATCAATACCTTTTTTAATAAAAATTTTGGCTCGTTACTTCTCACTCAGGGTGCTCCTGCCCCTCCTTTATTCGGGCAGGAAATATTGCTTAACCAGTGGGCAGCAAAAGTCTTAAAGGTAACGCCGGGAGACTCTATTGAATTATCTTATTATATGATAGGCCCCAGTGACCGGCTCCAGAGAGCGCGAAGTAAATTTGTTCTGCGTGGTGTTCTTGCTATGAAAGATTTAGCTACTGATTCCAGACTGGCACCCCCGGTACCGGGCATTTACGGTTTCAGAGATATTTCTGAATGGGAACCTCCGTTTCCAGTGGATTTCAGTAAAATTGGCCCACGCGATGAAAAATACTGGGATAAATATGGAATGGCTCCCAAAGCGTTTGTTTCTTTAGCCACGGGCCAGCGATTATGGGGAAGTCGATTTGGCAATATCACGTCTCTAAGAATTGCCGCCGCCCCGGAGATTTCTTTACGGGAAACACGCGAAATCTTTATACGTCAACTCCTGGATGTAATCACACCGGCCCAGATCAACCTTATTTTTTATCCAGTAAAATATGAAGGTCTGATGGCTTCTACCGCCTCAACGAATTTACCTCTGTTGTATCTGGGCTTTAATTTTTTAATTATTTTTTCTGTGGCTATTTTAGTGGGATTGCTGTTTAGTTTAAATGCTTTTCAGAGAAGACAAGAAATTGGTTTACTGCTGGCCGTCGGATATCCCATCAAAATTGTACGGAATCAATTTTTTCGTGAAGGCTGGATATTAGCCTTTATGGGTGGATTAGTAGGACTTGCTTTGTCTTTATTTTATGCCTGGCTCATAATTTTAGGTTTGCGAAGCTGGTGGGCCCCGGCCGTTGGTACACCGTTTTTGTTTTTGCATGTCAACAAATGGAGCCTGATAGCGGGATTTATAGCATCATTTGGGATAGTCTTCATTTTGATGTGGTTGGCTTTGCGCACTCTGGGTAAAGTTCCTGTCCCGGCACTTTTACACCGGGTATCCACTCCAATTGTACAGTACAAGCCGTATGGATTCTCTCGAATTCTGGCATTTATTTTTACCGTTATAAGTCTGGGACTTTTAATTTACCTGTTAAAAACGGGCTTTACCGCCTCGCCGAAAATCTTTTTAGGATTAGCGACTTCATCATTAGTTGCCGCTCTATCCTTTTTGGCACTCTGGTTAAAATCTCCCAAACATGTGCCGGAGCAAACGGGACGTTTTACTTATTTGAAAATGGCTATCCGAAATGCTTCGCTAAACCCGGTGCGAAGTCTAATTACCACAGCCTTGGTCGGTACGGCCTGGTTTGTGATTGTCGCATTTGGCGCCATTCGTCCTCACTATGGTGTAGAAATTTTGCGACAGGATTCAGGGACTGGGGGATTTGCTATGTTAGCTCAATCGGACATTCCTGTGCATTTTGATTTAAACGACTCTCTGGTACAGATGGAATTAGGGTTTTCTGAGGCTGACAGGCAACTCATGCAAAAGCTTCACATAACCCCACTGCGTTTGATGCCGGGGGAAGATGTCAGTTGTTTGAATCTTTATCGACCAATAACTCCCAAAATTCTTGCGATTAATCAAGAATTAGTAGAACGCGGAAGATTTCAATTTAAGAAAATTTCGGCAAGCCAGCCTCATAATGGCGGATCACCCTGGCATCTTCTCCAATTAACTCTGGAAGATGGAAGCATTCCAGCAATAGGCGATTACAATTCTGTTATCTGGACACTGCATTCAGGTCTGGATCAAGAAATCTCTGTATTAAATCAATTCGGTGAGCCCATTAAGTTGAAATTTGTAGGGCTACTAAATGACAGCATTTTCCAGGATGCAATCCTCATTTCCGAAAAAAACTTCTTGCGTCATTTCCCCGATCTGGGTGGTTACAGGTATTTTCTCATAGATTCACCAAAGGCAGCCAGACAATCTGCCCAGATGATGCTTGAGAAAAAGCTGAGCAATTATGGTTTCGAGGTCATTCCTACAACCAAAAAAATGGCCGGGTTTCAGGCGGTAGAAAACACATATCTGAGCATCTTTCAAACACTAACAACTCTGGGTTTGTTACTCGGTATTCTCGGTCTTGCCATCCTTTTAATCCGAACTGTAATCGAGCGCCAGGGTGAACTGGCCACGCTTCAGGCCTTTGGATACCGCCAGGAAACATTAGCATTAATGGTATCTGCCGAAAATATTTTTTTACTACTTTTGGGTATAGGGCTGGGATCCATAGCTGGAATTATTGCCGTGTTACCTTATCTCATTAACGATCATATAAAAGTGCTCTGGTTTTCTATAGTACTTACCATGCTGGTGATTTGTCTGGTGGGAATATTTATCCTACGTGTAACGGGAAAGCTCGCCCTGCGCCGTTCTCTTGTTCCCGCTTTACAGAAAGAATGAAATCATAATTCCGCAATTGAATTACTC
>CAZMEG010000175.1:0-7061 GCA_964565205.1 uncultured Cytophagia bacterium | reverse complement strand
GGATTAATGGAGTACTGGATTGTTGGATTAATGGAAAAGTTTTTTCAATGCTCCAGTAATCCCTCACTCCAGTACTCCTGACAACTAACTACTGAAAGTAAATGTTAAAAATTTTACCATTTTATCAGGTTAAGTTTTCTCTCAAATAAAGATTTTTAAATAATGGAGGTCTTATGATTATCAACTGGAAGATTTTATTCACTGTCGCAATTTTAATGGTAACTATGAATGCGGGTCGGGCTCAAAAAAAGGACCTGCCCAAGGCTTTTCGTCAAATTTTACCGAGAGGGGCCATTGCAGCTATTACCCATCCCCAGTTTGTTCCTGCCAAACGTGCTAAAATTCGTGACAATGCCTGGATTCTTGGTGTGGTCATCGACGGTCAGGCGCGCGCTTACAGTCTCAATTTGTTGAATAGCCATGAAGTGGTCAATGATCAAATTGGCAGCACCAAATTCGCTGCGGTATGGTGACCTCTTGCTAACACCGGCGTCGTGTACGCCAGAGAATATCAGGGCAAAGCGTTAAATTTCGAAGCTTCCGGTGGGTTGATGAACAGTGCTTTAGTCATGCAGGATAAAGAAACCGACACCTACTGGTCAATTATGACCGGGGAAGCTATAGGTGGTAAACTTAAAGGAACGAAATTAAAAGAGTTACCGGTTTTTGAGAAAGTGCAATGGAAAGACTGGGTAAAACGCCATCCAGATACCCTGGTTCTGTCGGTAAACGGAGTTGAAGATCGCAACTGGAATCCTTATATGGATTATTTTCGCTCCAGAGAAGGGTTTCGAGGCGTTCGGGCTAAAGATAAACGCCTGGCCACCAAAGAACCCATTTTTAGCTTTATTTATGGAGATGAGAAATATGCCATCCCCTACAGGGCCTTTGAAGGAGGTAATGTGTTCGATATTGGTGATTTCAAAATCTTTTTATATCGGCCAAGAAATGCAGAAATATTTTATTCTACCCTGGCTTTTAAATCCAAGGCAGGCTTTGAGAAACGAGATGGTGAGTGGTATGAAATAAACTCCAATTGCAAATTCAATCCAGAAACGGGCTATTTTGAAAGCACCGATGCCGATGGTCAAAATTGTCCTACCAGATTTGAAAGTGGGTTCGATACGTTCTGGTACAACTGGAGCCTTACACATCCGGATACAAAGGTAATAAAATAGAATAATTCATCCCACGAAATAATAAGGTTTACGGAGTGTTGGAGTAATGGAATGTTGGAAAAATGGGTATTCCCCAATACTCCAGCATTCCAGTACTCCGGAGTAACGAGAGATCTTTCTTCACCAGCAAAATTCACGCGGCAATCGATTGAACGTCGACTCTTTTTCTGCCTGCATCAAGGCTGTCCAAAAAGATAATCGGCTTTATTTAAAGCTACAAAATATAGCGGTCAGGGACCGCTTCTATCCTATATATGGTTAGACGCTGTCCCTGACGTCACTGACAGCGGGTTTTTGGACAGCCACGAATTTTGCCTTGTACATTTTTTAAAACGCACCCACCTAACATGAAGCACTGAACAGACTATCAAAATTGCCGTTAGGAAATTCCTTCATGAACTTCGTGTTATTCGTGGTAAAAACTACATTAACTGATAAAATCTGAAGACGAAACCCGGTCACCAAAATTTATCATCTCCCCATTGCTTGCCGGGAATTGCTTGAAATCCGGGATTTCTACAACACGGCCTGTACCCACCAGGTCAACAAATTGGCCATTAAAATTGCGATGTTCGTACAATCGATAAACTTTTCCTCTTGGCAATTGAAATCGGACCGAAGAAATCAGATCATTAAAGGGATGCCCTTCCACATTTATACGTCGATAGTCTCTTAGTTTGACATCTTTGTTTCCACGCAGCGACAGACAGCGACCCTGGAAAGTATTGTGCTCATAAAGATCGATCCAGCTTTCATGCGGTTCATGAATTTCTTCAGAGAAAATATCCGGTCGGGGTCTATATTCATTGAACCGAATAATATTATCAGATGCCCAGTGATAGGTGGCATAGAGTCGCAAAATACCATTTGGATCAATGTAAATGCCGGCGGCGGCGTCAAAATTGCACTGCTTGTCTTCGCAGATCAACTGTTTATTTTCTACTTTGGTTATATTGGGCACTAATAACCTGGGTGGGTCCTGTTCGGCCGTTTCAGAAGGGAATTTCACTTCATACAGATCGGCAAAATCCCGGCCCGGTAGAGTCGGTGCCGCATCCGAAGTATTGTGAAAGCCCACCAGAAATAAGCGACCATCCGTTTGAGTAATGAAATTAATATTTTGAAAATTTGAAAAATTAGGTTGCTGACCAATAGAGGCCTGAACATTGCTGGCTAACCAGGTTACTTTTTGTTGATGGAAGCCATCCAGAATATTAGTAGATTTGGAGATATAAAAATCCAGGCGACGCTCTAAACTATCGCTGTCACTCCATACGGCCACTAAAATGTACCCATTGGGTAATTTGGTCAGGGCCACCGCAGCGGCCTTAACTCCCGGACGATCAATGGTGAAATTTAATCGCTGAGGCGCTTCAGGTTTGACCATTGAATAAAAGACAATTTTTGCATGTACCTGTTGTGAACCTTCATTTTTCCCATTACCATAAATGGGGACAGCAAGAATATCTCCCAGGACACTGATTCCCCCGGCATGCCATAGATCCGGGTCGATTCCTATGACTCGCACCATTTGATCTTCATCGGGGGGTTTGCCGGTTTCAATAAGATTGGAACGCCAGCCACCCTGGGCATACCTTGAACCCATTTTAGCAATAAAAATATGGGAGCGAGGTTCATTAGGGTCGCCACCCGTTAGTACTAGATAATTACCACGACGTAATCTTTGCACTCCCTGAAAATGGTTACTGAACCCTAACCCATTTTCAAAGCGTGCTGTATATCTTGGCCAGCGAATCTGCTCGCCATCCCATACTCCCAGGTAATCGCCCCGGGTACTAATATCCCGGAAGGCTTTGAGGACATCTGGTATGGCAGGATTGGAATCCTGTAAATTGAACTGTGGTGAACTTCCCCCAATCACTTCAGGCTGGAAATAAGGATAATTGAGAACTTTAGACATAGTAACACCTCCATGGATATGAGAATTATTTTCTTTTATTGGAGGTGGGTTATTTTATTAGTGGGTAATAAATTGTATAATCTCTCAACTATGATCCGCTAATAACGGACACATCCTTTCCCTGCAACTTTCTGAGCTTTTTAACTGTCATAAATTATGAAATTACTTTTGCAACCTTTTGTGTGACTTCTCGTATTTTTGCATGACTTCACCGTGAAAATATTATGAAACAGGAGCAACCATGAAGAAAAAAATTTTCTGGATTGCTGGTATTTTAATTATTTTAGTCCTAGCAGGTGCCTGGTTGATTAGGTCCAGAAATGGGCAGGATAATCAGTTGCCGAAGGTGAAAGTAAAGAGAGGTACCATTGTGGATCAGGCTCTGGCTGTGGGTACTATCGAACCCGAAAATGAAATTTCCATCAAATCAAAGATTTCCGGGGTAGTAAGTCGCATCTTTGCCGAACCGGGCACCTACGTTCATGCAGGCGATCCCCTTTTGGAAGTGCGTCCGGATCCCACTCCTCTGGAACTGGCCGAAGCCAAACGGAACGTAGAACTGGCACAGGTGGAACTGGACAACATGATCAAAGAAAAGGTGCGTCAGGAGGCTCTTTTAAAAAATGCTTTGATCTCCCCCCGAGAATTTGAAGATTTCCAGCGGCGTTTTAAGGAAGCCGAATTAAAACTGAAAATTGCCAAGGAAAAGTTAGCTTTAATCGAAAGCGGTCGGGTGAAAATCGGGGGCACCGAGATCGAAACCATCATTAAAGCTCCCATTGATGGCTACGTACTGAGCAAAAGTGTGGAAGTTGGAGATCCGGTGACCCCGCTTACCTCCTTTCAGGAAGGCACGGTTTTGATGAGAATGGCCAACATGGAGCGTTTGCTTTTTAAAGGCACGGTAGATGAAATCGATGTGGGCAAACTCAAAGAAGGTATGCCGGCGGAGATTAAAATCGGTGCCCTGCCTCATGCGAAAATCAAAGGCGTGTTGCAAAAGATTTCTTTAAAAGCTGAGAAAAAGGACAATTCCACGGTTTTCCCCATCGAAATACTCATCGAAAAATCCAACGGGACCACTCTGCGTGCGGGCTATTCAGCCAATGCCAGCATAATTATCCAAAAGAAAGATAGCGTGCTGATGATTCCGGAGCGGGTGGTGACCTTTCGAAACGATTCGGCTTTTGTGAAAGTCGCTCTTTCAGATGGTACTTCCGAAGAACGTTACATTAAGACTGGTCTTAGCGATGCCATCAATATTGAGGTAATTGCCGGCCTTGAAGAGGGTGAGGAAGTTTATGAAAAACCGGTGAAAAAAATCCAGTAGGTTATGTTGGATCGATTCATCAGTATATTTTCAGAATTTATTCAGGATTTACGCGCCCAGAAATTACGTACTTTTCTGACTATTTTTGGCATTCTCTGGGGCACGGTAGCAGTAATTGTGTTGCTTTCTTTTGGTACGGGTTTCAAGCGTCAAACGGCCATAAATATGCATGGCATTGGCGAAAGAATTGTGATTCTATTTCCAGGGACCACTACAAAACCTTATGAAGGATTCGGAATCGGTCGTCGCATTACTTTTGTGGAAGAAGATGCGGAATTGTTACGCCGAGAAGTACCAGGGATTGCCGCCATAAGTCCTGAATATAGCCGCTGGAGTCCTGTACGTGTAGGCAAACATATTCTAACTCCCAACATCACCGGGGTTTACCCCGTATATGGGACTATGCGCAACATCATACCGCAACCCGGTGGCCGTTTCATTGATACTCTTGATATGAAATATCGTCGCCGGGTCGCTGTAATTGGCAATAAAGTCAAAGAGTTTCTTTTTGGTGACAGGAAAGCCGTGGGTGAGTTGATTTACCTTGGGTATACCCCTTTTACTGTAATTGGGGTCATGCAAAAGAAAACCCAGAATTCCTCCTACAACTCCAGAGACGAAAACCGGATTTTCATTCCAGCCACCACTTTTTCTTCCATGTTTGGCACTATTCATTTAAACAATATCATTTACCAGCATCGTGATCCCAAAAATGCAGAAATTGTGAATGAGCAGGTACGCCAGGTTCTTGGCAAACGATATAGATTTGACCCCACCGATAAAAATGCCATCTGGATCTGGGACACGGCCATGTTTGACAAATTTGTGTTCTATTTCTTTCTGGCGTTTAATATTTTTATGGGTGTGATTGGTAGCTTTACCCTGGCGGTAGGGGGAATCGGTGTGGCGAATATCATGTACATTGTAGTTCAAGAGCGCGTGCGGGAAATAGGCATTAAACGGGCAGTGGGTGCCACCAGGGGAAGTATCTTATTTCAATTTTTTATGGAAACCTTTTTTATAATTGCGCTGGGTGCGACGATTGGTTTTATAATTGCTTTTCTGATAATTCAAGTATTACAATTTATTCCCATTAAAGAATTTGTAGGGACCCCTGTGCTTTCTTTACAGGTAACTCTTGCCACTATCACCATATTATTTTTAATCGGCCTGGCCGCGGGTTTAATGCCTGCCCGTAAAGCGGCCAATTTGAATGTTGTTGAATGTTTGCGAGCATGATTTATGTGGAAAGAATTATTAATAGAATTTTTATATGATTTGCGAGAACATCGGGTTCGAGCCATTCTCACGATTGTAGCTATTGCCTGGGGTACTCTGGCGGTAGTGCTTTTACTATCTTTTGGCCAGGGGCTGGGGACGCAGCTACAAAATGGCCTGCGCAACGCCTACAATCGTATCCTCATCATTTATGGAGGGCAAACTGGTAAAGAATATGCTGGACTTCCTCAGGGTCGCCACATTCGCCTGGTAGAAGAAGATGTGAACCTGCTGAAAAAGGCCATTCCTTTTATTGATATGATCAGCCCGCAATATCGTAAATATGTGACCCTGACTCACGGTAAAGTATCCACCACCACTGAGTGTGAGGGGGTGAATCCGGCATTCGAGGAAATGCGCCGTATGTATCCAATTGCTGGTGGGCGATTCATCAACCAGGTAGATGTACTAAAACGCCGTCGGGTACTTTTCTTGGGGGTGGAGATTGCTTCGGAATTATTTGGAAATGAGGATCCTATCGGAAAGACCCTGATGCTGGATGGTGTACCGTTCAAAGTTATTGGAATCATGCAGAAAAAGATTCAAACCAGCATGAATAATGGCCCCGATAGTCGGCGGGCTATCATCCCTTACAGTACATTTCGTACCACCTACGGTCGAAAATATGTGAATTCCATTGTGATTAGGCCTCATGATCCCACGAATCAGGCGTTTATTAAAAATGAAATTTACAGAGTCCTGGGCAGAAAATATCTGTTTGATCCGGAGGATGAGCGAGCCTTGATTGTCTGGGACACCATCGAAGAGGATAAAATTACCCAAAAAATAACACTGGGCATGTCCATTTTCCTGGGAACGGTGGGCTTTTTAACCCTGCTGATCGCTGGTGTAGGGGTGGCAAATATCATGTACATTGTGGTGAAAGAACGTACGCGTGAGATCGGTATTAAAATGGCAATAGGTGCCAGACGACGGTACATTCTGGCTCAATTTATCTTTGAAGCCCTGTTGATCGCCTTCATTGGCGGTGCCATTGGAGTACTTTTTTCCTGGGGCATCGTTTCCATTGTTCGATTAATTCCAGCCAATGATGGCCCCATGTTATTTTTAGGCCGTCCGATTCTTTCCCAGGGGATTTTATTTTTAACCAGCGGTATTTTAACCCTCATTGGCTTGCTCTCGGGACTTTTCCCCGCTCGCAAAGCCGCCTCCGTGGACCCGGTAGAATCGTTGCGATATGAATAAAACTTTAATTAAATAAAAATCCCAAATCCCAAAAATACAAATCCCAACCTTACCCCAAACCCACAATTTAATTGAAAAGACATGGGCGGTATGTACAATACTGGCTCACCCACCATCACTTTTTAATAATAAATTGACAATCAAAACC
>CAZMEG010000174.1:4982-7071 GCA_964565205.1 uncultured Cytophagia bacterium | reverse complement strand
ATCTATGCTAAACAGGATGGCACAAATGGAAGCCATCACGAATAATCTGGCCAATATTAGCACAAAAGGATTTAAACGTGATCGGGTTTTTATTAACAGCTTTTTTGAAAAAATAATAAATTTACAAACAAAACATAAAATGCCTGAAAATAGCTTACCCTATTCCAGGGCTTCCATGGACCTTTCCCAGGGGACTCTTATTGGCACAGAAAGACCTCTGGATGTTGCCATTTCCGGGGAAGGATTTTTCGTCGTTGAGACTCAACAGGGCGAAGCTTTAACAAGAGATGGGCGCTTTACCCTCAATTCTGAAGGTCTTTTAACGGATATGAATGGGCATCCAGTTATGGGTGAAGGTGGAAGCATAGAAATCAACCTGGAGCAGGCAGATTTTTCTAAAATTTTGATAAATGAATCGGGTGAAATATTATTAAACGGAAATGTACTCGATAAGCTACAAATTGTCAAACCTCAAAACCCTATGGATTTAATGAAGATTGGTACTAATTTATTTCGATTGAAAGAACCAAACCAGGGTTTGGAAACAATAGAGACTCCTGAAATTAAACAGGGATTTTTAGAGGAATCCAATGTGAACCCACTTCTGGAAATGGTGCAAATGATCGAAGTAATGCAACTTTACCGAACTGATGAAAAAGTAATTCGCAGCCAGGATGAAATGTTAAGAAGGGCTGCTAACAATATTGGTCGAATACGTTAACTCGGAGGTTATATTATGTTTCGAGCTTTAAGAACCGCCGCTTTAGGTATGTCAGCGCAAAGCCTGCGTGTAGACAACATTGCCAATAATCTTTCCAATACCAACACAACAGGGTTTAAAAAAAGCAGCATTGAATTCCAGGACTTATTTTACCAGACTTTTCGACCGGCCGGTATTTCCGATCAAATCAACACAGAATTACCTACTGAATTACAAATCGGGAATGGAAATCGACCGGTGGCTACTGTTAAAAATTTCTCTCAGGGGGAAGTTGTCAATACCGGTAATGCACTGGACATTGCCCTGCAGGGGGATGGATTCTTTCAAATTCAGAAGCCTGATGGAACGATAGCCTATACCAGGGACGGTAGTTTTCATTTATCTTCAAGCGGTCAGATTGTAACAGCCACCGGTTTAGCGCTTGAACCATCGCTTACTGTACCGGAAAATGCTCTCAGCATAAATATCAGTGCCGATGGTATTGTCTCGGTCATACTTCCCGGTGAAATTGAACCCGAGGAAATTGGACAAATAGAATTAGCCAAATTCATAAATCCTGCCGGTCTTCGTAGCATCGGGGGCAATCTATATGAAGCCACGGCTGCTTCCGGTGAACCAATTTTAGGTACCCCCGGACGTGACGGTATGGCGCGAATATTACAGGGTTACCTGGAAAAATCCAATGTAGATGTCGTTCAGGAAATGGTTGAATTAATTGTGGCCCACCGCGCCTATGAAATTAATGCTCGGGCCATTCGAACGGCTGAGCAAATGATGGAAATCGCCAATTCCATTAAACGGTAAAGATTTATGAGTGCTGTTATTTCGAAAATTTTATTTTTATTTTTCATATTTTATTCTAATGCAACGGCAAAGCAAATTAAGAAAAATTTCCCGGCTGATCTTCATGCTATGATTACAAATTATGTAGCGAAAAAATTAAATTTGAAAAGCGACAACCTTTTAATTGAAATTTCTCCAAAATCCAGGGCGCCAATATTTCATTTACAACCGAATGTGGACTTGAGGTGGCAAATACTTCCCGGTCGCAAAACCATCCATCGTGGCAGTCAAATAATCCGACTGGGCCTGTTTAATCATAAAAATTTAATTAAAACTATTCCTGTTTTCATCAAAATAAGGACCTTTGAGGAAGTTGTTTTAAGTAATACTGCAATACCACAAAAGCAAATCATCTCAGAATCACTTATTAGAAAACAAACGATAGAAACAACAAATCTGCGATATAAATATTTCACTCACATAAAAGATGTAGTGGGTAAGGTAAGTAAACGATATATTCAGCCCAACGAAATTATAACTGGAAATATGATTGAAGAGCAGCCATTAATTACCACAGGAAAGAGA
>CAZMEG010000174.1:0-4972 GCA_964565205.1 uncultured Cytophagia bacterium | reverse complement strand
TTGTATAAAAGGAAATTTGGAAATAATTTTACCAGGAATAGCGCGAGAAAACGGTAAAAAAGGTGATTTCATTAGAGTAAAAACCCTGGACACACAAAAAATCTTAAAAGCAAAAGTAATTAATACACAGAATGTTTTAATTAATTTTTAAAAGGAAAAAATTAAATGAAAATACAAATATTACTTTTTTTCTCAATTATTTTTGCTTTAAACACAAAGGCCTATAATCAAAATTTTGAAAGATTTAACGGGCAATCTTTATACACAGATTTAAAGGCGCGGGCCGTGGGGGATGTGGTTACTATTTTAATTATGGAATCCGCCAGTGGTGCCAGGCAATCTAAAGCCAATTCTTCGGACAAGGCTACTTTGAACGCTTCTGGAAGCATCACGGGTAATTTAACCGACTTTTTACCGATCTTTGGTGCTTCATCAAATTTTGAGACCAATCATGAAGGTTCGGATGCCACTTCACAAAAAGATGTTTTAACAGCCAAGGTAAGTGCAGTCGTTACAAAGGTTCTGCCGAATGGCAATCTGGTCCTTTCTGGCCGTAGATATCTGGAAGTGAATGGAGAAACGCATATACTGGAATTACGAGGAATTGTCCGTCCCAAGGATATAACGGCGGATAATATAGTTTTTTCATATAACCTGGCCAATGTTAAAATATCTTATAAAAAAGCTGGATTCATGAATAAATTAGGTAAACCTGGCTGGTTTGCGCGCTGGGCGAGATGGATGATTGCCATCGGTCTTGGGGCTGCGGCATATTTAGGAGTTTCCTCTGCAACAAAATAATAGTGAGGCTTTACCCACGATGGGTAGATTAGCGAAATATTTAACGATTTCTATCTTATTTCCACAGTTAATCTTATCGCAATCGCGGATAAAAGATATCGCTACAATCCAGGGATTGCAAAGTATGCATTTAGTGGGATATGGTCTGGTAGTGGGTCTGGATGGTACTGGTGATCGAAGCA
This sequence comes from uncultured Cytophagia bacterium, assembly GCA_964565205.1. Classification (GTDB taxonomy): domain Bacteria; phylum Zhuqueibacterota; class Zhuqueibacteria; order Oceanimicrobiales; family CAZMEG01; genus CAZMEG01. The sequence goes on along the minus strand of CAZMEG010000174.1, from coordinate 3,989 downwards.
GTGGCACCAGTGGCGCTCTGTTTACTATTCAATCGGTAACCAATATGCTTCAAAAGTTTGGAATTACAGTACCGGCAGATAAACTTCGGTTAAGAAACGTGGCAGCAGTCATGGTCACTGCCAGGCTGGAACCCTTTATGAATATCGGTACAAAATTCGATGTAACGGTCTCCTCCCTTGGTGATGCCAAAAGTCTGGAAGGTGGCGTTCTTCTGGAAACGCCTTTATTTGGCAAAGATGGCCAGCTCTATGCCTTAGCCCAGGGACCGGTATCCATCGGGGGATTTAACATCGAAACACAGGAAGGGGAGAAGGTGAGGCAAAATTATGCCCTCGTAGGACGCGTTCCAGATGGAGCGATTTTGCAAAAGTCGTGGCAATTTGAGATTAATGCGGATAATCCATTGGGCATTCTGTTGAAAAATCCAGATTTCATCACGGCGACCCGTATTGCAGACATAATTAACAAACACTTTAACAATAAATTAGCTATGCCCACAAACCCTGCCACGGTTATGATTCAATGGCCCGAATCCATCGAAAATACAGGAGCAATGATGCAATTCATTGCACAAATTGAGACCCTACGAGTTCAGGTGGATCGCGTAGCAAAAGTAGTCATAAATGAACGAACCGGTACCATAGTGGCCGGAGGCGATGTGAAAATATCTGAAGTTATGATTTCGCATGGTAACCTGACCATAAGAACCAGACGAATCCCGGTGATTTCTCAGCCTGCCCCATTCAGTCGTCGGGGAAGAACCGTGGTTGAAGGTGTAACCGAGACTACCGTGAATGCCGAAGAAGCAAGAACGGTTGTCATAGGAAATACGGCCAGTGTAAGCGATATATCATCTGCATTAAATCAATTAGGGGTCAAGCCAAGGGATATTATCGCCATCTTTCAGGCTTTAAAAGAAGCGGGGGCACTGCAGGCAGAATTAATAATCATGTAGGGGCTTTCTATGATAAAAGCTTTAGAAAACCACACGAATCCTTTTTTTGAGCTTCAAAAATCTGAACCAATATCCCATTCACGTCCACATAATCTAAAAGAAGCTGCTCAGGGATTTGAAGCGCTTTTCATTTCTGAATTATTGAAAGTCATGCGTAAATCCATAGGTAAATCAAATTTATTGGGTGAAGGCCTCAGTGGTGAAATCTACACCAGCATGTTTGACGAAAGTCTGGCCAGAGTAATTGCCAGCAATGGCGGGTTGGGACTGGCCGATATTATAGTTAGAAATCTTGAAAGAAAACATCAAACCGAGCTACCAGAAGGACCTTTTAAACTTCAAAACTATCGAAAAATTTCATCTTTTAATTTTAACTGGGATCGAAAATTAATCGATAATATTGCACAAAAATTTGATATTGATCCCAAATTAGTTAAAGCCCTAATTAAAGTTGAATCCAATTTCAATGCTCATGCTTTATCCAAGAAGGGAGCAGCGGGACTCATGCAATTAATGCCGGAGACAGCTCAGGCAATGGGAATCAAAAATCGATTCGATCCGGCTCAAAATATTTACGGTGGGGTGAAATATCTTAAATCATTGCTACAAAAATTTAATGGCAATCTTGAATTGGCACTAAGTGCTTACAACGCCGGACCCTCAACGGTTGAACAATATGGAGGCATTCCGCCATTTCCTGAAACACAAAATTATGTTAAAAAAGTGCTTAAATTTTACAAAGAATCGTCCTGATTATGGAAAAAATTATTGACGAATTAGTCCGGATCATGACAGAAGAAATCAAAGCTTTTAATAAGCTTTTGGCAACTCTAAAAGCCAAGCAGAAAGCTATTGTAGAGGGCGAGATCGAGAAATTAAAAGTTCAGGTGAAAAACGAAGAGAAGATTATTAAAGAAACCGCCTCGCTTGAAAAAATCCGCCAGGAGCAAACTCAAATTCTTGCCGAACAATTGATGATGAAGACAGGAAATCCCAAATTAAGTGAAATTATTGAAAAAGTGGAAGAAAAATATGCTCAAAGATTGACAGAACAGCGTGATTTATTGAAAACACTTCTTGAAAAAATCCAGCACTTAAATGCCAGCAATCAATTTTTAATTAATTATTCATTGAAATTCATCGAAGATAATTTACGTCTGTTGAGTAATGCCCAAAATCAAACGACTTTTTATGCTAAAAATGGTGAGAGACAAAACGCTTTTAATAAACAGATTATTTTAGACAAGGAAATTTAAAGCATGGCAGATTTATTAAAAATTTTACAGATCGGGAAAAGCGCTCTCCTTGCCAATCAACTGGCCATGCAAACCACCAGTCACAATATAGCCAATGCTAACACGGAAGGATATTCCCGGCAACGAGTGATTTTTTCATCTAATTCACCGGAATCAAATTTGTTAGGCACTTTTGGTACGGGGGTATCTGTACAAAATATCGAGCGTCTTCGCGATAAATTCCTCGATTTACAAATTTTCAACGAAATTTCTTCATTTGGACAGTTTGAATTTTCTGCCGATTCTTTGCAATTTATTGAAGATATTCTTAATGAACCTTCAGATTTTAGTTTGGGAAGTGCCTTAGAAAATTTTTTTAATGCCTGGAATGAATTAGCGAATGATCCAGGGAGTCATCCAACCAGAGTCTTAATCAAAGAAAACGCAATAACTTTAGTACAATCATTTCATCGATTGGATTCGAAATTATCCGATTTTATAAAATCTCTTAATAAAGATTTAAGGGCAAATGTTGAAAAAATAAATAGTCTTGCTAAGCGGTTGGCGGCGTTGAACGATCAAATAAGTCAAAATAAAAACCAACCTGCGGATTTACTGGATAGGCGCAATCAGCTAATTGAAGAATTAAGTAAGTTAATTAATATTAAAGTGTTGGATGATGGGCAGGGCAATGTTAACATAGCTGTGGGCGGTCAATTTTTAATTTTCAAAAACTCTGCTCATGAATTACAGGTAAATGCTGAATCAAAAGTCATATTTAAAGATTCGGGCAAGGCTGTTGAAATTAATAGCGGAATTCTGAAAGGAATAATGCATATTCGGGATACAGTGGTTTCAGATTTAAGAAATGATTTAAATACTTTAGCCCAAAATATTGCGGAACAAGTTAATCAAATACATAGACAGGGTTACAATTTAAAAGGGAGTACCAATCTCAATTTCTTTAAAGAAAACATTCAAGGGGCTGGTGATTTCGCTCTGGATGCAGAAATACTTAAAGACCCTGCGTTAATTGCGGCCAGTGCAGAGCCTGATGCGGCTGGGGACAATAATATTGCCCTTCAAATTGCATTACTTCAGGAATCCCCAATCATGCGAAATAGCCGTGAAACCTTTCAGGAGTTTTATAATAGCTTTCTTGTAGAAGTCGGGACACAGACACGTGAGGCTAAATTTCGCAAGGAAAATTCTGATTTAATATTACAAAACTTAAAAGCCAGGCAACAGGCCATTTCTGGTGTTTCACTTGATGAAGAGATGGCCAATCTCATTACATTACAAAATTCCTACTCGGCGGCGGCAAGAATTATTTCAACCGTTGACGAAATGACTCAGACAATTTTAAATCTTTTGTAAAAATACATTGCCATGCGAATTACTGAGAAATTTTTGTCGGAAAAAGTCTTTAGTGAAATTGTCCGGGCACGTGAAAAGATGAATGACATTCAACTGGATATTGCTACTGGCAAAAAGCTCCGTAAGCCATCCAGTGATCCCACTGTATTTTTGCAAAGCGCTAAATTTAAGCATACATTTTCGAGAAACGAACAATTTGTACGCAATATTGATAATATTCTCCAGCGCATTAGTGTAACCACCACAGCTTTAGATCAGGCTTATGAGATTGTTGTAAAAGCCAAAGAAATTGCTATTCGTGGAAGTTTTGATTTAAAATCTGGAAAATCCTTTGCAGAAAATATAGATCAGTTGATTGATGAACTGTTAAGTATTGCCAATACAAAATTTAACAATAATTATATTTTTGGTGGAACTAAAA
>CAZMEG010000173.1:0-7106 GCA_964565205.1 uncultured Cytophagia bacterium | reverse complement strand
CCATAGCCCTGGTGAATCCTGACATCAAGCGAGTCCTGGCTTATTCTACAATCAGTCAGTTGGGCTATATGTTTTTAGCCTGTGGTGTTGGGGCCTTTTCAGCGGGAATATTCCATGTGAATACACACGCTTATTTTAAAGCCCTGCTGTTTTTAAGCGCCGGGAGTGTCATGCATGCTTTAAATAATGAAACGAACATGATGAAAATGGGTGGCTTAAAAGACAAGTTACCCATCACTTACCGTGTGTTTCTGGTAGGGGCTCTGGCACTGTCCGGTGTGCCCATTTTCGCCGGTTTTTTCTCAAAAGATGAAATTTTATGGAAAACATTTACTTCTGAAAATGGCGGATTTGGTTTGTGGTTGATTGGAGCCATCGTGGCTGGACTCACGGCATTTTACACTTTTCGGCTCATCTATTTAACCTTTTTTGGCAAATCCCGCGTACCTGAAGAGGTGGCCCATCATATTCATGAGTCCCCGAAAATTATGACTGTGCCGCTTGTCATTCTGGCTGTGCTTTCAACTATCGGTGGCTTTGTTGGAATTCCACATTACTTCAATAAATTCGAGCAGTTTCTGGATCCGGTGTTTGTGCGCTATGTTTCCGAAGGGGCTGTGGATTTTGCACATGCCACTTTAAATCTGGAACTGGCACTCATGGCAATCTCAGTGGTCATTGCCGTTCTGGGGATTGGCTATGCCTATCTTATCTATGTTAAACGCCCGGGCATGGCTCAGGAGCTTGCTGCCAGGGCACGCGGTTTATATACCTTTCTTTACAATAAATGGTATGTGGATGAATTGTACGACGCCATCTTTGTACGCCCCATAAAATTTGCTTCTGAAGTACTCCTCTGGCGTATCTTCGATATCAAAATCATTGATGGCCTAGTGAACGGGGTGGCTTCTACTGTGCGATACTGGAGCGATAGATTACGAAGAATCGAAACCGGTGTAGTACAAAATTATGCTCTTTCTATTGTAATCGGTGTAGTCATAATAATTAGCTATTTCATTCTGAGGTGAGATGGACATACCAATTTTAACTCTCTTGACGTTTTTACCGTTGCTGGGTGCAATCCTTGTTGCACTCGTACCGGGAGACCGGCTAAAGGAAATCAAACTCATTACATTAATAACCACAATTATTGTTTTCTTGCTCTCGCTTCCACTTTATTTCAGATTTCAGCATGTAGCTGACATGCAATTTGAAGAGTTGCACACCTGGATACCGGCACTGGGCGTTAATTACCATGTGGGGATTGATGGAATCAGCCTGTTTATGGTTCTGCTTACTACATTTCTTATGCCGGTGGTTATTCTGGCATCCTGGCGAGAAATATCCAAGCAGGTCAAAGGCTTCATGGTCTCCATGTTGATTCTGGAAACCGGAATGCTGGGGGTGTTCGTTTCTCTGGATTTATTTTTATTTTATGTATTCTGGGAAGCCATGTTAATTCCCATGTATTTCATCATTGGTATCTGGGGTGGCAAAAACCGTATTTACGCTGCGGTAAAATTTTTCATTTATACTATGGTGGGCAGTCTGTTGATGATGGTGGCCATTCTGGTCATTTATTTCTACCACGGCAGTGCCACCGGTGAATACACTTTCGATATTTTAAAACTCCAGCAAACGTTAATTCCGCTGGGATATCAAACCTGGCTGTTTTTGGCGTTTGGACTCAGCTTTGCCATTAAGGTGCCCATGTTCCCATTTCATACCTGGTTACCCGATGCGCATGTGGAGGCACCGACTGGAGGCAGTGTGATTCTGGCTGGGGTCCTTTTGAAAATGGGAACCTATGGGTTTTTGCGTTTTTGTCTGCCATTTTTCCCGCATGCTACTGCCCAATTTACCCCGTTAATTATGATTCTTGGAGTAATCGGTATTATTTACGGAGCGCTGGTAGCCATGGTGCAACCGGACCTGAAAAAACTGGTGGCTTATTCCAGTGTGAGCCATCTTGGTTTTGTAATGCTGGGTATTTTTGCCTTAACAAACCAGGGTGTACAGGGCGGCTTAATCCAGATGGTCAATCATGGTCTTTCCACCGGTGCGCTGTTTTTGCTGGTGGGCATGATCTATGAGCGCCGACATACGCGCATGATTGCCGATTTTGGTGGATTGGCCCGTCAATTACCAAAATATGCCACCATCTTCATGATCGTGACATTGTCTTCTATAGGGTTACCTGGGCTCAATGGCTTTGTGGGTGAATTTTTGATTTTACTGGGCACCTTTTTAAGCAAAAGAACCTTCGCTATTCTGGCAGCCACGGGGGTCATTCTGGCCGCTGTTTACATGCTGTGGATGTATCAACGCGTGATGTTTGGCAAATTAGACAAAGAGGAAAATAAGAGCCTGATAGATTTGTCGGGCCGGGAACTGGCTGTATTGATTCCCGTGCTGGCATTTATTGTTTTCATAGGTGTTTATCCCAATGCATTTCTCAAGAAAATGGAACCCACGGTGGAACAATTGATTCACACGGTCAAAAGTCGGCAGGCTCAAGTAATCGAATTGAAAAAGGATAAATTGGTAGAAAAATCGGAAGCCGATTTAGAAATCATAACTATGCCATGAATGTGCTATGAACGAATTTAATATGACACTTTCCATTGTTGCGCCAGCTATCGTACTTTCTGTTGCTGGATTTGTCATAGTTTTGATCAATTTGTTTTTTAAGCCAAAAAATCGCTGGCTTTATCTTATTCTGGCTTTTGGAGGTTTAATTCTGTCCGTACTATTAATTTTAAAATTATGGAATGTTCAGCAGCAGGCTTTTGCCGGAATGATTGTGGCCGACAATTTTGGTTTGATTTTTAATTTTATATTCATCCTGGGGGCCGGGTTGAGTATTCTTCTGGCCATGAATCAACATGAAGGGGGCTACCTGCTTTACCCGGAATTTTTTGCTGTAGCCCTGTTTGCTACCGTAGGCATGATTTTGATGGCCATGGGTACCAATCTCCTCACGATTTTTCTTGGCCTGGAAACCTTATCTATTTCTCTTTATGTGCTTGCAGCTTTTAAAAGAACCGAAGCCTATTCACTGGAAGCAGCCTTTAAATATTTTCTTCTGGGAGCCTTTGCCAGTGGGTTTTTGCTTTACGGCATTGCCATGCTTTACGGCGCTACCGGCAGTTTCGATCTGCATCAGATTTCCAATTTTTTGGCTACGAATTCCATACTGGATGAACCGTTAATTTTACTGGGCGGTCTGTTAATCATTGTAGGATTTGGCTTTAAAATTGCCATGGCGCCGTTTCATATGTGGACTCCCGATGTCTACCAGGGCGCCCCTACACCTATTGCCGCTTTTATGTCCACCGGTTCCAAGGCGGCCGGTTTTGTGGCTTTGATGCGAGTACTCTTCGCCTCTGCCGATGGCACCGTCAGCGATTGGACGACCATTCTTTGGGTGCTTTCTGTTCTAACCATGTTTGTTGGCAATATTTCAGCAATTGTTCAGACGAATGTCAAACGCATGCTGGCTTATTCATCCATCGCCCATGCGGGTTACATTCTGGTGGGAATTGTGGCCTGGAACGAGTTAGGAACTTCCAGTGTGGTTTTTTATTTACTTACTTACACTTTCATGAATATTGGCGCTTTTGGGATGATTTCCTTTTTAAGTTCCAGAGAAAAGGAATACCTTGAGTTTGATGATTTTAAAGGCCTGGCTTTTCAGCGTCCGCTGGCAGCCGTTGTTATGGCCGTATTCATGTTTTCATTAGCAGGCATCCCCCCGACAGCCGGTTTTATGGGTAAATTTTATCTATTCAGTGCTGCCGTAAAAGCCAATCAGGTGCCCCTGGTCATTCTGGGTGTCATTAATTCGATGATTTCACTTTACTATTATCTGGGTCTGGTTGTAGTCATGTTTATGAAGGATTCCGCAAAAGAAAAACTCCCAACCGTCACTTCTCCTGCCGTGGCCTTCAGTTTATTAATTGCAGTTATTGGCACCCTGGGATTAGGCTTGTTTCCTTCCCGGTTAATGGAATTGTTTCAAGTAGCCGTCTCTCAAATTATGTGATAAATTTTGGTTCCCCTCAAATAGGGAGGCATATTTTACCATGTCGCAAAATTATTTACAATTATTAGAAGATGTAAAAAGCGACCGCAGCTCGGGGGCCTGGGTAGTAGCACGTAAAGCCGTACAATGCATGGAAGCATTAACTAAAGAAATTAGTCCTGAAAACGTTGAGGAGCTTGTTCGGGAGGTAGAAAGAGTTGTTCACGAGATTTTGAAAGCGCAGCCAGGCATGGCGCAATTAATCAATTTTTTTAATAACATTTTTCGTACCATTGAACAGGAAACTTCAGATGATCCGGTGAAGTTACTCCGTAAAATTTCGGGTGAGGCTGTACGGTTTGATGAATTCGCCTGTCAGGCCGTAGATAGAGCCGCTGCTTATGGGTCTGAATTAATCAACCAGGATGCTATCGTTATGACGCACAGCAACAGCAGCACCGTCTTTGAAATTTTTAAAAAAGCCCATGATGATGAAAAAACTTTCCAGGTGATTTTAACCGAATCACGTCCCATGTGTGAAGGGCGAAAACTCGCTGAGGAATTATCTAAATTGGGCATCCCTTCGGTTTATCTAATTGACGCCGCCATAGGCATAGGGATCGAGCGATCCGATATAGTTTTACTCGGGGCTGACAGCGTTTCGGAAACGATCCTGGTAAATAAGATCGGTACGCGGGGCATTTGCCTGAGTGCCAGGGAAGCCATGGTGCCGTGTTACGCCATTTGTGAATCGAGTAAGTTTATTCCACAAAAGCTCAGTTCCAAAAAGGAAGAACCCCGCGACTCAAAAGAAGTCTGGGAAAACCCACCACCTGAGACCACCGTGGAAAATTATTATTTTGACCAGGTGCCTCTGGAATTTTTTACCGGGATCATTACCGAAGATGGCATACTAACACCGGCCGAAATCGGTGGGAAAATTCGTGCACAAAAATTGAGTTCAAAATTAATTAAATTGATGAAATAAACCAGAAGAAGGCGATTATGCAGGTAAAAAGTAAATATATTGTTGTTGAGCAGGAAGTTTGTGAAGCCCTGGTGATAGGAGTTTTTAAAGATACAGCGAATGTGGAGCTCTCAAATAACGAAACACTCTTAGAGTTCTGTCAGAAATTTTTAAAGACAGGCGATTTTAAAGGGGACTTAAATGAAACGTCCCTTTTGTATCCCGAAGGGCTTTCGGCCAAACGAATCCTTCTGGTTGGATTGGGAGAGAGAGACAAATATTCTATTGAACGGCTGCGGCAGGCGGTAGGTACAGCCGCCAGGACTCTCATGAAATTAGGCGTTCAAAATTTTGCCCTGGCGCTGGAAACCATTTCTACCGGAAATGTTAAAGATGCCACTCAGGCCGCCACAGAAGGGGCCATTCTGGCCACTTATCAGTACTCTAAATTTAAAGAAATCAAACCTGAAGAACAGAAATTTGTTGAATCCATGACACTCCTCTATCAAAATTCTGAAAATGGGGATGCAATCAATGAAAGTGTTCGGGTAGGCACCATTACCGCTGAAGCCACGAATTTTGCCCGCAACCTGCAAAATGATCCTGGCAATGAAATGACGCCTACGCGGATGGCAGAAATAGCACGTGAGATGGCAAAACAATTGGGTTTGAGATGTGAAGTCCTTGACCGCAAACAGATGGAAAAGCTGGGCATGGGAGCCCTGTTAGGCGTGGCCAGAGGTAGTGCTGAACCACCTAAATTTATTATATTAGAATACAACGCCGAACAATCCGGACAGGAGACCATGGTTTTTGTGGGTAAAGGTATCACCTTTGATAGCGGTGGCATTTCAATAAAGCCCAGTGAAAAGATGGAGGAGATGAAATTTGATATGTCCGGAGGGGCTGCCGTGCTTGGTGCTCTTAAAGCTATAGCTCAGCTCAAATTACCCTTTCATGTGGTGGGACTCATTCCTGCCACAGAAAATTTACCCAGTGGCACCTCCATGAAGCCTGGAGATATTCTGCGGGCCAGTTCAGGCAAGACCATTGAGGTGATTAATACCGACGCTGAAGGGCGGCTCATTCTTGCCGATGCTCTGGCTTATGCTAAGCGTTATAAGCCCCGCGCCGTGATTGATCTGGCTACACTAACCGGGGCCTGCGTGGTTGCGCTGGGTCATTACGCCACCGGATTGTTTGGCAAAGATGAGGACCTGAAGCAGCGTCTTAAAAAAGCTGGCGAGATGACCGGGGAGCGTCTCTGGGAATTGCCTCTCTGGGATGATTATTTTGAGGACATCAAAAGTGATTATGCTGACATTAAAAATTCGGCCGGACGCTGGGGTGGAGCCATCACCGCGGCCGCTTTCCTGGCAAATTTTGCCGAAGATTACCCCTGGGCCCACCTGGATATCGCTGGCACCGCCTGGACCGATAAAGAGAAGCCATACATACCTAAGGGAGGTACCGGGGTCGGAGTCCGACTGCTGGTGCAGTTTTTGAGGGATTGGCTGGCAGAAGGGTAGACTCTCCATCCTTCTTGTTGCCAAATTTTTCCGTCCATCTTCCCCTTGTTGCCAAATTTCCATTTGGCAACATTGTTGTGACAGAAGCTTCTGCTTCCTTTGCCTTACCTATCATTTTTGAAGTTGAAACTTCTTGTGCACTACCGCTCCAAAATGGAAATTTTGGAGCGAGAATTAAGCGAGAATAGGATATAGCACTATGCTGATAAAATAACATACTCCCATCCTCTTTCCATCTCCTTGTTGCCAAATTTCCATTTGGCAACATTGTTGTGTCAGAAGCTCTTGCTTCTTTTACCTTACTCATTATTTTTGAAGTTGAAACTTCTTATCCATTGGCGCTCCAAAATGGAAATTTTGGAGCGAGGGAAATTTTGGCGCGAGAGTTAAATACTAGCTAGCTAGCGCGAGGGGGAAGCGAGAATAGGATATTGCACTCCGCTGATAAAATAACCGCCTAAAAAATTTCTACCTGGCGAGGAACATAACTTACAACTTTAAAGGCATTATACAGGTAAAGGATCGAGTTCAAATAATAGAGGAATCTCCCAGTATGAAATTCCTTGCTGAGGAATAACACCAATGT
>CAZMEG010000172.1:0-7253 GCA_964565205.1 uncultured Cytophagia bacterium | reverse complement strand
GGCCCAACCTGATCGTTATTAATACCGTTGACAATGGTTACCACCAGCGTAATGCTGATTCCGGCTTTGGCCAGATTTTCAATTGCCTGTAATTTTACATCAAACAGGTTGCCAATGTGACGATGGGAATTTGCTTCATTACCTACCCCATCAAATTGTAAATAAGCGGTATTTAATGTGGCATCATACGCTTCGAAGGCAAATTCTGGATCCTGTGCAAAACGAATACCATTCGTAGCTGCCATATTCGCATAATAGCCAATTTCGGTGGCATACCGCATGATGGGCAGAAAAGTAGGCGCCACAGTTGGTTCACCACCGGAGAACAACAGAGCTAATTGACGCCGGGGCTTAAAGGAAATTGAACGATCGAGAATTTCCTTAAGATCATCCAGAGTTGGTTCATGAACATAACCCACCTGGTTGGCATCCATAAAGCACGGATTGCACATCATGTTGCAACGATTGGTCAGATCGATGGTCATCACTGTGCCACGGCCATATTTAATATTGGAACTACCATGGCGATGAACCAGTTCATCCCCGACGGTCTTAAAGTCTCTTCCCGGGAAAAGACTCTCAATACGTCGGGTGAAATCAGGATCAATGGAAATCACATCTTCAAAAGTACCATGTTTCTCACAGGTTTTTCTCATGATGATTTTACCATCTTCTTCCAGAAGCATGGCCTTAATTTCACCCGGATGTCCGGTGACTAAATCTTGTAGATCTCTCTCACCCCTTATGATAGCGTTTCTAACTTCTTTAACACAGGTTGGACACAAAGAATCCGTTTCTCTTGGAAATCCAAGAGGCGGTCTTGTCCGTTCATAACTTTTGAGCAAAGGTCGTGGAGCCCATTTGGGCTGGAAAGGTTTCCCTTCAGGCAGACGGGTATTGACTGCTTGAAAGGATTTCCAGGCCAATTTAGCTGCCTCGACAAATGCTCGTTCAGCACGACGACTAATGGACATAATAAATCCTCCTTCCGTTTATGTGTTTAGTTCATGGTTTCGTTAACAGATGACTTCTTCATCCTTGGGATATATGGTTTTTAATAGAGTAAAAATTTTCGATACGGTCTTCAATCGCGGTCCTGATGATCTCTTACCTAAAATTGCCGCGCGAATCTGACCTGCAATACGTTTTGGCCGCAGGTAAAATTGGAGATAAGCTTTACGACACATGGCTTCGATCTCTGGAGCTTTTAAATGGTCACCATGAAAGACAGCATGCAACCCGTCAAACTTATCCCAATCATGTACAACCAAACGATCTTTTAACTGATTCCAGGTTTCTGTGCCTGGATATGGCGTGAGTATGGAAAATTGTGCCGTTGCCGGATTAATGTATTTAGCATATTCAATAGTTTGCTTAATTTCTTCGGCGGTTTCCGAAGGTTCACCAATAATAAAACCTCCGTAAGCTTCGATGCCATGCTCACGCAATAAATTTACAGCTTGTTCACTGGTATCTGCTGAGGCTTTCCCTCCTTTCCGGTATGCTTTTAAGATTCTTTTATGTGGACTTTCAATCCCCAGAAACATGGTGCGAACACCTGCTTTAGCCATTTTTTCCACAGTGGAAGGGTCTTTTAACAACATGTCTGCCCTACCCATCACCCAGAAAGTAACCTTAAAATCCCTTTCAATAATGGCATCACACAGGGCGTGCAACCTTTCCGGGGTAAAATTTATGATGTCATCCATGATGCGAATATCCTGTGCTCCATATTTCGTGACCAGATGTTCCACCTCATCAGCCACCAATTTCGGATCGCGTACCCGCCATCGCCGGCCGGCTAATAAATGAACATCACAAAATTTGCAACCATAGGGACATCCTCGCGTCGTAATCATGGTCGGTGAAACATGGCCATCAATTCCCTTGTTGCGATAGTACATCACTTCTCCCCCCAGATCACGGGCTGGATAAGGAATGGAATCCAGATCCCAGATAAAAGGGCGTGGTGGATTATGAACGACCTGCCCGGTGGACTTATCCCGCCACGATATACCGAGCACCTTGCTGGGGTCAAATCGACCATTACTTTCTTGAAGACCTTGCAAAAGTTCTACCGCCGTGGCCTCGCCTTCACTTCTTACCACATAATCGACCACGCCACTTTGCAAAGCCTCTCCAGGTGAACTGGTAGGATGTGGTCCCCCCATAATTACTATCTTCCCATATTCATGTGCAATCTTCGCAATTTTTAATGCTTTTTTAAACTGCGAAGTCGTGCTGGTTATTCCCACAATATCACAACAGGAAAAATCGATGTTTTGTTGAGCTTGTTCATCTTCCGAAACATCCACCTGTACATCATGACCGGCCTGACGAAGCGCACCGGCAATATATAATAAACCCAAGGGAGGTACTCTTATTCCAACAGATTCATAGGTCTTACCACGATAAGGACTTAACAATAATACACGCATGCTTCTCTCCCTCACTAATTAAATATTTTCATTCTTTTAACCACCAACTTTTTTAAACATTTATAAAACGCAATTATTATGCCATTAATTAAATATCTGTAACTTTTATATATGTAAATATTGTTCTGTTATTTAATAAGTTAGATAAGCAATTTATTTGAGCGCATTGGCGTTAACCCCCTTACTGTGACCATTTGTCTCAATACACCATGATACCCTGTGCCTTATAAGCACGGATTAAAAGATATTATGTTTTTTCATTAAGCGGTACAATTGACGCCTGTTAATACCCAAAGCTGCAGCCGCTCTGGTTTTGTTACCTTTTTCCACGCTTAAGGCGAGTAAAATTTGATCGCGTTCCAATTCTTTAAGAGGAGTTATTGGTGAAGGTTTTTTGGATGGCTTAGAAAGAGGTTTAATTAATGTGGGTAAGTCTTTTTCAGTAATATATTTATTAGGTGATAGTACAATTGCTCTTTCTAATACATTAAACAATTCTCGAATATTTCCGGGCCAGTGATAATGCCATAAAACTTCAAGTGCACCTGGTGTAAGTTCTTTCTTAATACCAGATTTACGAGCATACCGCTCTAAAAAATAGTCAACCAGTAGTGGAATATCCTCTTTACGTTCTCTTAATGGAGGGATAGAAATAGTTATAACATTTATGCGGAAAAACAAATCCTCCCGAAAATTTCCTTCCTTTACTTCCATTTCCAGGTCTTTGTTTGTAGCGGTAACCAGCCGTACTTTGGCCGAAATCGTCTGTGTACCCCCTACTCTTCGAAATTCACCCTTGTCCAGAGTTCTAAGAAGTTTTGATTGTAAATTTGGGCTCATCTCGCCAATTTCATCGATAAATAGAGTGCCTTTATCTGCTACCTCAAAGAGTCCTTTTTTATCTTTAATTGCCCCGGTAAATGAGCCCTTTACATGCCCGAAAAGTTCACTCTCCAGTAAATTTTCTTGAAGTGCCGCACAATTTATGGTAACAAATGGAAACTTTTTGCGAAGGCTTTTGTAGTGCAGCGCCTGCGCCACCAGCTCTTTACCTGAACCGCTTTCACCAATAATCAAAACGGGGGCCTCTGAGTCGGCTACTTTCTCGATTATTCTTCTCACCTGTTCAATTTTTTTGCTCTTACCAATAATTTCTCCCATCGGTTCTTTTTGAACAACGGGGGTGGAAGTTTCGGTGGTTTCAGAATTTGGATTATTTAAAATTCGATTTATTATTTCTTCCAGCTCTGACAATTTAAACGGTTTGGTTAAATAATAGTGTGCCCCCATACTCATGGCTTCTACAGCCGTATGCACAGAGGGGTATCCGGTAATGATGATTATGGCTAATTTCTCATCAATGGACTTGAGTTTTTTGATTAATTCCATCCCATTGACATCCGGAAGCCGTAAATCAATCAGAGCAATATCAAAGGTATGATTTCTACAAAGTTCGATGGCCTTATCTCCACAGTCGGCAATGGCTACGTGGTAATTTCTTCTCACCAGTCGATTCGTCACAATATTGCGAAAATTTGAATCATCATCCGCAATCAACAATGTTAGCCGGTTTTTATGCATAATATTTAATTAATCCTTTCCTGAGTGCTCTTTAATTAGAATAAGGCGAGTGTATCAGGCCATAATAACCTTTAATTTCTTGGGCATACAAATACGTACGATCGTACCTTCGCCCTTCTTACTCTGGACGGTAATTTTGCCTCGAAGTGTTTGTAAAATGCCATCGCAAATTGCTAAACCCAATCCAGTTCCCTTAGTTTTTTCCTTTGTGGTGAAATAAGGATCGAATATCTTTTCAAGGTAAGCTTCATCTATTCCTTCACCTGTGTCGGCGATTTCTATGAGAATGGAATTGTCCACGGTTTTTGTTTTTATCGTAATAGTTCCTTCATTCTCAATGGCCTCTTCGGCATTGCACAAAACATTCATAATAACCTGTTTTAATCCGGTGATATCGGTAGAAATCATTGGTAAATATTTTTCAAGTTCGGTTTTAATGCGGATGTTTTTATCTTTGAGTCTTGGTTGTAAATCGTTAATACATTTCAAAAGCAACTCATTAATGTTGACCGTTTCCAGTTGAATTTCTAAACCCTTAGCATAACTCAGCATCTTTTCGACAATTTCTTTACAGTGATAGGCTTCTTTTTGAATGATTTCCACATATTCAACCAGTTGATTAAAGCCTTTTATTCCATATCTTTCTTTTGCCAGGTCTATAAGCTCTTCAGCGTAGGCAAGAATTGAAGCTAATGGTACATTAAGGTCATGGGCCAGTTGTGCGGCTAATTTGGCTAAAGGGTCTTTTTTATTTTTATCGATTTCTGAAATATTTAAATCGAAATTCGTATTTGGCATTTTTTCAGGATGAGATGTTGACATCTCCTTCCACCCTTCCAATTTTTATGAAATAATTTCATTTACATGAACAATTATCTCCATCCTTCTCATCCCAGAATTCACAAAAAAATGTTAATAAAAAAATTAGAAATTGTCAAGACTTTTCATTTTTGTAATAAAATTTAGGAATATGAATTTTCTAAAGTTAAACCGATCAGGTTAGCCGATATTTATTGCCTTCCTGAATACAACGCCCTTCTTCCATGAGTTTAATTACTCCAGCCCGAAGGGAATGTTCCGCTAAAGGCCACAATTGAGGTTCAACATCATCATAAACTTCCTGAACCAGTTCCGAAATTGTTCTTGCTCCTTTTTTCAGGGATTTGATGAGTTTTAATTCTCGCTCTTTTCGATGATTGAGATAATATTGTATCACCTTTTGTCCGTCAACCACCGCCGGACCGTGTGCAGGATAAAGCGTATCGGTTGCAATGGTCTTTAAAAACTCCAGGGATTTTAAATATGTGGCCAGGTGACCTTCCGGGGGACTAATTACTATGGTAGAGATGGTTGAAATCATATCACCCGCCAGGACAGCACCATAGCGCGACTCCTGAAAAACGAGATGCCCGCGGGCATGACCTGGAGTATGATAAACCCGTAGCTTCCAATTGGATTGTCCATCCGGACTGCGACCTAATTCTAATTGGTCGCCATGATTGATGAAGCGAGTAAATTTAATATGGGGTAATTTTTCTGCTGTTAGAGGATGGGCCCACACAGGTAATTGATACTTATCCATACAGGCTTGTAAAGCGCCCACGTGATCGGAATGATGATGGGTAAGTAAAATGGCTTTAAATCGCCTGCCCTCCTTTTTTAGATTGTTTAAATAATCCCACAATTTTTCCTGTTGTTCCGGATCGGATGGAGCCGGATCAATCAAGTAGAGTATTTCTTCGCCCACAATGTACATG
The DNA here is from genome assembly GCA_964565205.1 of uncultured Cytophagia bacterium. Classification (GTDB taxonomy): domain Bacteria; phylum Zhuqueibacterota; class Zhuqueibacteria; order Oceanimicrobiales; family CAZMEG01; genus CAZMEG01. Next base: position 1,477 of record CAZMEG010000172.1, on the reverse strand, counting down.
TTTGTATGCGTAGCAGGAGGTAATGTTCTGGTTTTAAAAGGCAACATCTGGACGCCCGGTGAAAAATAGACTCGATGTAGTTTTCCCTGACGATATGAATCAGCCAGAGCCCGAACTTTTTCGGTGAATGTTTGCACCGTTTTCCCACTCAATTCCTGCAACATAATAATAAGTGGTGGCACAATCTTAATCAAACCCTGGCGCCAGAGCTTCAAAGCCTCGTCCGCCGTTAAAAACTTTCCGCTGAGGAGTTCTCCCGGCCAGATTTCAGGCTTACGACCTTCCGGGACCGTAACCCAGTAAAATTGGGTTTCGTAACGTACCGGAGCGAACTCTGGCGTGGTAATCTGAGCAATAGGATGAAAATCCCTGGCATCAATAAAATGTCTGTGTTCGTGTAAAATCTTGGCAAAGGAAATTTTATCATCTAAAAGCTGGCGTCGGTAGTTTTTCAAAGCTTCTTCAGAAATTGGCTCTTGCCCGTGAGTGAGTAAAATGCCCGTTTCCTCAAAAATTTCTCGAGCGGCGGCTACCAGATATTTTTCTTGATCTTTTCCTACATGCTCTACATTTACAATAGGTAGATCAGCATCCTCTTTATCGAGGGTGCCCCCTGGAAAAGCAAAGTAACCACCAAAAAATGATAATTTGGGATTTCGTTCCACGAGAAAAACCTCTGTACTACCCGGATCAGGGGTAAGTAGGATGCTTACAGCCTGTCGAATCTTCATAAAGTTAGAGTGTAACCTCGACTTTCTTTGCGCCAAAATTTTTGAACAATCTAATATAATTTTTATTTTGGTTAGAATCAAACTAAATTCTTGCATATTTTATGTTTAACTTTTATATTTTTAAAACTGTTAAATAGGTATTTAATTTTCAAGAAAAATGGAAGGCGATCTTTTTCAAAGATACCCTAAAAATCCCATATTAACTGCACGGGATATCCCTTATCAGGTAAATACGGTATTCAATGCCGGCGTGGTGGATTTAGGAAAAGAAGTGGTACTCTTGCTTCGGGTCGAAAGTACCTCCGGCAGGTCCCATATTACATTGGCGCGCAGTAAGGATGGCATTACTAACTGGAAGGTCGAATCACATGCTTTCATGCATCCGGGTGATGGACACCCTTATGAAGAATACGGCATCGAAGATTGTCGGGTTACCCAGGTGGAGGGCATTGACGGCTGGTTAATAGCCTATACGGCTTATTCAGCCCATGGACCTGCCATCGGTTTAGCCCAGACTACGGATTTTAAATCGGTACAACGTCTTGGCATTATTTTCCCACCGAATAACAAAGATGCAGCCCTGTTTCCCAAAAAAATTGATGGTTTATATGCCATCCTGCACAGACCTTCGGCCGCGGGTGGCAGCATCTGGGTGGGCTATTCAGAGGATTTGAGTTTCTGGGGCAAATACGAGGTCGTACTGCCGCCCCGGGGTGGTCCATGGTGGGATGGCGTACGCGTAGGTG
>CAZMEG010000171.1:0-7262 GCA_964565205.1 uncultured Cytophagia bacterium | reverse complement strand
GATTTTTGTCTTGACTATTGGTAAAATATTATTTACATTTACAACAATTTTTGCCAAGAGGTGATTGATTTATGAAGATTAATGTTAAAAATTTAAAGAAAGGCATTCATTCATTTGATTTTATCACCAACCAGGTGGAGCTCGATTTAGCAGGCAATGAAAATTATGTAAATGACATTCATATTCATAGTGAAATTGATAAACGAGAAAATGATATCTTTGTAACCACAAAATTTAATACCCTTGGACAGTTTGTATGTGACCGCTGTCTAACAAATTTTGAAAGAATAGTTGAGGAACAATTTACGTTGATATATACAACACGTAAAGATATGATATCTGAAGAAGAAGAGGACATCATTCAGTTGGACACTGTTACTTATGAAATTGATCTTTGTCGTGATGTAAGAGACAATCTATTACTGTCCAAACCCATGAAGGTGCTCTGTTCAGAAGCGTGCAAAGGTTTGTGTCCGAGATGCGGAGCCAATTTAAATTATGAAACCTGCAACTGCAATAGCTTTGTGATGGATCCGCGCTGGGAAGCTTTACGAAAGTTGCTATAATCATAAAAACGGAGGAAATAATAACGTGGCTTTACCGAAAAGAAGACATTCAAAATCACGAAGAGATAAAAGAAGAACCCATTGGAAAGTAGCCGCACCCACCGTGGTGGAGTGTGATCACTGTCATCAGCCCAAATTACCTCATCGCGCATGCCCCAATTGTGGGTACTATGGTGGACGTTCGGTCTTCATACCCAAAGAAGTTTAAAGTGATGAATAGGGACCGACATGGGGCTATTAAAAATTTGGAGACCTCAGAAGTCCAATGAAAATTGCAATCGATGCCATGGGTGGCGATTACGCCCCGGGAGCCATCATTCATGGAGGGGTTGAAGCTGCGCGAGCCGGTAAAGGGAAATATGAAATAGTTTTCGTTGGTGACGAAGTCGTCATAAAAGAGCATCTTGCTCGCCATTTCAGAATTCATGAATTACCCATCTCAATTTATCATGCTTCACAAAAAATTGAGATGGGAGAAACGCCGGTTGAAGCCCTGAAACAAAAACCGGGATCTTCAATAAATATAGCCTTTCGCCTCCACAAAGAAGGCAAGGTTGATGCAGTGATCAGTGCAGGCAATACCGGCGCAGTGATGGCCAGTGCATTTTTTAATCTTGGACGAATTGAAGGAGTTAAACGGCCGGCCATCGGGTCCCTGTTACCACACGGGCATGGGGTCACCTTGCTTATTGATGTGGGGGCCAATGTGGACTGTAAACCGGTGCATCTTTTACAATTTGGCATTATGGGTAATATTTACATGAAATATGTGATGAAAGTCCCCGAACCGAAGGTGGCCTTACTCAATATCGGTTCGGAACCGGGTAAAGGCAACGAAATCACTCAGGAAGCTTATGAGTTGTTGTCTAAAAGTCATCTAAATTTTGTAGGTAACATTGAGGGACGTGAAGTGTTAAACGGAGAGGTGGATGTCATTGTTTCGGACGGTTTTGTGGGGAATATTGTTTTAAAGTTCGCTGAAAGTATTAACGGAGTTTATTCAAAAACATTGAAACGAAAGATAGGAAAAAAGATATTTTCAAATATCGGTGCCTTTTTATTAAAACCAACTTTTGATCGCTTGAGAAAGATTTATGATTATGAGGAGTATGGAGGAGCTCCTCTACTGGGAATTAACGGGATATGTATTGTTTGTCATGGTAGCTCCACACCCAAGGCTATTAAAAATGCGGTGCGTGAAGCTTTGACCATGAAATCTATGCGAGTAAACGAAAAGATTAGCCAGGAATTAATGAGGGAGGAAAAAATTGAGTAATATAATTCGTTCAATGATTGTTGGCATGGGGGCTGCAGTTCCTCCAAAAAAGCTTACCAATTTTGACCTGGAAAAGATGGTTGACACCAGCGATCAATGGATTCGGGAAAGGACGGGTATTGAAGTTCGTCACATTGTGGATGAGGCGACCCAAAATTCCGATCTGGCAACAGAGGCTGGCATGAAGGCACTGGCGGAAGCTGGCTTTTCACCTGAAGAGATTGATACCATCATCGTGGCTACTGTTACCGGAGATGTAAACTTCCCTTCCACCGCCTGTTACGTGCAGAAAAAAATAGGTGCGGTCAATGCGGCTGCTTTCGATATCCAGGCTACCTGTTCGGGATTTATTTTTGGGATGTCTATTGCGGACAGTTTCATCATTTCCGGGAAAAGCAAAAAAGTTTTATTGATCGGTAGCGAGGTCTTATCAAAAATTGTCGATTGGAAGGATCGTTCTACCTGTGTGTTATTTGGTGATGCCGCTGGCGCAGCCGTTCTGGTTCCTTCTATCGATGGTGAGCGTGGAGTATTGGGCACGTTTATTAAAACCGATGGGCGATTGGAACACCTGTTATGGATGCCAGGTGGAGGGACACGTTTTCCGGCTTCCGTGTGTATTAGTGAAAATTTATATAATATTAAAATGCAGGGTCAGGAGGTTTTCAAGGCAGCCGTTACGGCCATGGGTGAAGCGGCCACGCACATTCTTGAAAAAACTAACCTCACCCCTGAGGATATTGATCTATTAATCCCGCATCAGGCCAACATTAGAATTATTAATGCTACGGCCAAAAGATTAAAATTACCACCTGAAAAAGTTTATGTGAACATTCAGGAATATGGTAATACTTCTGCAGCTTCCATTCCCGTTGCCATGACCGAAGCCAGGGAAAAGGGAATTTTAAAAGAAGGAGACATTTGTTTAATGGTCGCCTTCGGTGGTGGATTTACCTGGGGATCAGCAGTCGTCAAAATGTAAACTGAATTAAAATGGAGGGTTTGCAAAATTAGTCTGAAGGCGTTTGTATTTCCGGGACAGGGTTCGCAATTTGTAGGCATGGCAAAAGATTTATACGATAATTTTCAATCGGTACGAAATTTGTATGAAAAGGCTCATGCTATTCTGGGTTTTGACCTGGCTCAGATTTCCTTTAACGGTCCCGAAGAAGAATTAAAGCAAACAAGAGTCACTCAGCCGGCTATTTTTGTCCATAGCATAGCTGTTCTTGAGGTTTTGTCGGAATATAAAAAAGAAATGAAACCCGATATGGTGGCTGGTCACAGTCTGGGTGAATATTCTGCCCTTTTAACGGCAGGGGCCTTTACTTTTGATCAAGGTTTAATGCTTGTAAAGGTCCGGGCAGAACTCATGCAAAAAGCTGGAGAAATCAATCCAGGCACCATGGCGGCAGTGATAGGTCTGGAAGCAAAAACTTTACAGCAAATCTGTCAGGAAGTAACCCAGGGAGTTGTACAGGTGGCTAACATCAACTCACCAGGTCAACTGGTGATTTCTGGAGAGATTCAGGCCGTGAATCAAGCTATGGAACTGGCAAAAAATCGAGGCGCCCGGCGTGTCATTCCACTGCCCGTAAGTGGTGCTTTTCATTCACCCTTAATGGCCTTTGCTTACGATGGATTTAAAAATGCTCTGGATGAAACCTCAATCAACGATGCTACCCTGCCGGTTTATTCCAACGTGACCGCTCAGCCGGTTACAAAAGCTGGTGAAATTAAAGATTTGTTGAGTCGACAACTAACCCATCCCGTTCGCTGGGTAGAGATTATCGAAAATATGATCCGGGATGGCGCTAACGAATTTTACGAAATAGGACCGGGGAATGTGTTATCCGGATTAATAAAAAGGATTAATCGTCAGGTTAATATAAAATCTATCGGTACCCTGAAAGATATCGAGGAAGTATAAATGAATCGCCTTATAGATAAAGTTGCTGTGGTAACCGGGGCATCGCGTGGCATTGGCAAAGCTATTGCCATACGTCTTGCCAAAGAAGGGGCGCATGTGGTGGTCAGTGCTACCGCCGTAGAAAGAGTGCAACCGGTGGCCGAGGCCATCCATCAGTTGGGGCGGAAAGCTATTCCGGTAGGAATCAATGTGGCCCATTATGAAGATGCTGAACGATTAATTAAAACCACCCTTGATAATTTTGGTCAAATTGATATTTTAGTGAACAATGCCGGTATCACACGCGACAATTTGCTTGTGCGCATGACCCAGGAAGAATGGGATGAGACTCTCTCTGTGAATTTAAAAGGAACTTTTAATTGTATTCGGGCGGCTACAAAAACATTCATGAAACAACGCCAGGGTAAAATCATCAATATCAGTTCTGTGGTGGGCGTGATAGGAAATCCCGGTCAGGCCAACTATTGTGCTTCAAAAGCTGGTATTATTGGTTTAACCAAATCGGTAGCGAAAGAACTGGCCAATCGTAATATTCAGGTGAATGCAATTGCCCCTGGCTTTATCGAGACCGATATGACAAAAAATCTAAACGAAGAAACCAAAGATAAGTTGCAAAAAATGATTCCATTAGGTAGATTAGGGAGTCCAGAAGACGTGGCTAACGTAGTAGCATTTTTAGCTTCTACTGAAGCCGACTACATCACCGGACAGGTAATTCATGTCGATGGCGGCATGGTCATGTAATAAAATGATAGAAGGAATTCATGGAGTATTGGATGGTTGGATTAATGGCAAGGTCTTTTTAATCGTCCATTACTTTAATACTCCATATAATTTTAATTAAATTTTTAACTGTCATGAGTTATGAACAATAAAACAGGAGGAGGTGTATTCAATGGCATTACAAGATAAAGTCAAAGAAATTATTGTTGAACAATTAGGTGTAGAACCTAACGAAGTCACACCGGAAGCTTCGTTTATCGATGATCTGGGTGCAGATTCACTCGATACTGTGGAGCTGGTCATGGCATTCGAAGAAGAATTTGATATAGAAATTCCTGATGAAGATGCCGAAAAATTAACCACAGTTGGTGAGGCTATTCAATACCTGGAAAAGAAATTAGCCGAAAAAGAAAGCAGTTAAGGAAGGGTTGTTAATTTTTATGAACGATCGGAGAGTGGTAATAACCGGTATGGGGGTGGTCACCCCATTGGGTCATGATTTACAGGAATTCTGGCATAATTTAATTGCTGGAAAAAGCGGGGTGGACTACATCACCCATTTTGACACGGCCGAATTTGACACTAAATTCGCAGCCGAAGTAAAAAATTTTCATCCTGAAGATTTTATTGAACGCAAAGAAATCCGACGGATGGATTTATTTACCCAGTATGCCCTGGTAGCTGCTGAAAAAGCTGTTACTCACGCTGGGATAAATTTTGATCGGGAAGACCGGGATAGAATCGGCGTGATTGTGAGTTCTGGCATCGGGGGGATGAAGACATTCGAAAATCAAGCCAAAATTCTTCTGGAACGGGGGCCCAGACGTATTAGTCCTTTCTTTATTCCTATGCTAATTTCAGATATCTCCCCTGGTTACATCTCTATCCGTTATGGACTCAGGGGCCCCAATTTTTCCACGGTTTCAGCCTGCGCATCCAGTTCCCATGCCATTGGAGAGGCTTTTCGTAATATCCAACAGGGATTGGCTGATGTCATGGTCTGTGGCGGCGCCGAAGCAGCAATTACGCCTTTAGGCGTAGGAGGGTTTAATGCCATGAAAGCGCTTTCTACCCGAAATGATGCCCCACAAAAAGCCAGCCGCCCATTTGACAGCCAGCGCGATGGTTTTGTAATGGGGGAAGGTGCGGGAATTTTGATTCTGGAAAGCCTGGACCATGCGATTCATCGGGGGGCGACCATTTATGCAGAAATCGCCGGAGTTGGGTACACAGCCGATGCTTACCACATCACGGCACCAGCCCCAAAAGGCGAAGGTGCAGCCAGGGCTATGGAACTCGCTCTGCATGATGGTGGATTAAAACCCGAAGAGATCGATTATGTTAACACCCATGGTACCTCTACCCCGCATGGAGATATTGCTGAAACAGAGGCCATAAAACATGTTTTCGGTGAACATGCTTATAACTTAAGCATAAATTCTACCAAATCCATGATTGGCCATTTATTGGGTGCCTCAGGGGCTGTCGAGTTAATTGTTACCGTTCTATCTATCAAAGAAAGCATGGTACATCCAACAATAAATCAAGAACAACCTGACCCTGAATGTGATCTTAATTATACACCGAATGAAGCTCAAAAAAGGGAGATTAAAGCGGCTATTTCAAATTCATTTGGCTTTGGGGGACATAACGTGTGTATCGCCATCAAACGATTTGTACCATAAGTTAAATAGAAGCTGGAATTAATTATTTAAGTATGCTAAATTGGTTAAAGAGACCCTTCTCTAAATTATTTTCAAAGCAAACTGCAGATTTACCCAAAATTGATTTTACCGCACTCAAAGAAATCATTGGTTATGAATTCAATAATCCCCAGCTTTTAGTTCAGGCGTTAAAACATCGTTCTTATTTACCCATTGCTAAAGAAGAACGTATTTGTTCCAATGAGCGTCTGGAACTGCTTGGGGATGCGGTTCTTGCCCTGGTTGTGGTTGATTTTTTATACCACCGGTATCCTCAGAAAGAAGAAGGCGAGCTTACCAGTATGAAATCGCTGGTGGTTAGCCGGAGAATACTGGCTCGAGTGGCGCGGGCTTTAAATCTGGGCAATTTTATATTAATCAGTGAGGCCGAAGAAAAATCCGGTGGAAGGAATCGAGCCTCCATAATTGCCGACGCCATGGAAGCGCTCATCGGGGCCATATATCTGGATGGCGGTCTTGATAGAGCACGTGAATTTATTGAACAAAAAATTTTATCCAACTTTGATGAAATTGTTGCCGAAGATTTGCATAAGAATTTTAAAAGCATGCTGTTGGAGTATGCTCAAAGCAAAAATCTTGGGGCACCCTATTACAAGGTTCAATCGGTAGATGGCCCGGATCATGAAAAGATTTTTACCGTGGAGGTTAAAATTCAGGATAACGTTCTCGGAGTGGGAAGTGGTTCAAGTAAAAAACTCGCCGAACAAAGAGCTGCGCAGGAAGCCCTGCGCAATCTTTATTTAATTTAGTTTCATTATCTCTCCAGAATCATAGCGGCTGCCATCGCTCCTGCCGCACAAATGCTTACCAGTCCATATTTAACATCTCTTCGTTTCATCTCATTGGCTAAAGTGGTAACAATGCGTCCGCCGGTTGCGGCAAATGGATGTCCAACAGCTATGGAGCTTCCCAGGGGATTAAGTTTTTCCATATCCACAGCGCCGATGGCTGCCTCCTTCCACCCCTGTTCCCAGGCACGTAAGTTGCAAACGACCTGAGCCCCAAAGGCCTCGTGCATTTCGATGATATCCATGTGGGAAAGC
>CAZMEG010000170.1:0-7272 GCA_964565205.1 uncultured Cytophagia bacterium | reverse complement strand
TGGTAAAATATAGATTCTTAAAAGCACTTTGCTGTTTAATTACCGGCATAAGACAAATCGTTAAAAATAGAGCTAAGAATATTTTTATCTGCGTTGGAATTGATTGAGACCCCAATATGGGTGCTGCTACCACCAAGGCCACAATCCGTAAAAATGTTAACCAGAAGCCAATCAATTGCTGATCTGTTAATCCAAATATTTGATTAATCATGATTAATGGGAAACCACTGAAATTTGTAAAAATACTCTTGCTGTAAAATCTGTTAAAATGTTTAGCATCCACGGCATCATCAAAAGCATTACGATAATAACCACGGCAATTTTAGGGATAAAAGAAAGGGTCATCTCGTGAATTTGTGTTACAGACTGAAAAATACCCACAAGTAGACCAACCACCATGCCTCCAATCAAAATAGGAGCACTTACTTGAATGGCTGTTTTAATCGTTTGCTGTCCCCAGTAAATAATGAATTCTTCTGTCATAATTCTTACCTCCTCTAAATTTTGAAACCATTCACCACAGATTGAACCACCAGGTACCATCCATCTACCAGAATAAACAGGACAATCTTAAATGGTAAAGAAATCATCATCGGAGGCAACATCATCATCCCCATGGACATTAATATAACGCCAACAATGAGATCAATTAACACAAGTGGTAAATACAGCATAAAACCAATTTGAAATGCAATTCGTAATTCGCTAATGATAAAAGCCGGTATTAAAACATAGGTCGGCAGATCCTGAGGTGATTTAGGTTTCGGAATTTTTGCCAGGTTCACAAACAGCATCAAATCTTTTTCCCGGGTTTCTTTGAGCATGAACTTTCGAACAGGCTTTAGTGCATTGTTAATGGCCTGCTCTTCAGAAATTTTATCTTTTAGAAAAGGTTGTAAACTTGAAGAATTAATTTCATTCAACACAGGATGCATGATGAAAAAAGTAAGGAATAGGGATAAACCAATTATAATCTGGTTTGAAGGTGACTGTTGAGTTCCTAATGCCATACGTAAAAAATGAAAAACGATGACCAGACGGGTAAAAGAGGTCATCATGATCATAATGGATGGAGCCAGTGAAAGAATCGTAATTAAAAATAAAATTTGAATGGCTAAAGATTTTTGCTCTTTGCCTGTTTGTTTAGCAAACTCCAGGGTAATTTTGGGTAGGGGTTGGGCATGGAGTTGTGTGGTAACCCCAAGGCTTAGCAGAAGTAATGTCAGAATCAAAGCACTCCAACCCACAAATGACCAGGGTTGATTTTTTATTTTACTTTTTGCAGCCATTTTGATAATAAAGGCTGAAAATTTGTATCCTTGTTAACTTTTTCGTCAATTAATTTCTTATATTGTTCCTGTAAATCATTATGTTTTAAATCAAGCAAAATGGAAATGTGATGGTTTGTAACCCCTAATAACAGAATGTGTCCTAAAGTTTCTATGATAAAAAGTGATTTATTGGGACCGAGCATCTTGGTTCCATGAATGCGTATCTGGATATTGTTTTTATTTAATCGATTCGTAAGAAGAATCTTACTTTGTTTTAGCAATAGAAAACCAATGAACAGAAAAAATACAACAACTATTAACCATTTCACAATGATTAACGCTGGGATCGATGATTTTTGGTTGCCGGCAGGTTCTGGGGAATTAGTCGCAAAAAGAATAATTAATGCACCAATTAAAAAAAAAATCATGGCATATAATATAACATCCCTGTTTTTATTCATTCCTTATTCCAGCTTATTAATTCTTTCGTTAGTATCAACCAATTTTGTGATTCTAACACCGAAGTGTTCATCCACCACCACGACTTCACCTTCGGCTATCTTACTTTGATTTACATAAATATCAACTGGATCATCCACAAGTTTATTAAGTTCAATTACTGAACCTTTGGTCAATTTCAGAATCTCCCCTATGAGCATCTCTTTGCGTCCAAGCTCCACAGTGACGTTTAGTGACACATCGACTAAAATGTCGAGCTTATTATCTTCGGATTCCTCCGAAGGGACCGCTATGTCCACTCCTTTATCTTTAATATCCGGCTGATCTGATTTTTCGGTTTTTCCACCATTCTCACTTTCGTTCTCTTGTTGAACCGGTTGTTCCTCTTGTTGAACGTCTGGTTCCTCTGAACCCTGTTTTTCTTCTTTGATTTCTTCCGCCATAATTCCCCTATACTTGTTCCATCACTGTAAAATGTATTTTGTAAAATAAATTTTTTCGAATTTGCCTTTAGTTAGCTTTTTATTGACCGCATTTAGAATTTCTTGCTTAATTTGTTTTCTTTTTGAAATGTCTAACAGTTGATCTATATCTTTTTTGGTTAATAAATCTATGATGCTATCACGAATCCATATTCGTTTACTTTCGGCTTCGTCAATCAATTGTGCATTATGGGTTTCAAAGCCAATTTCTACAACAAAGAATCTGCGCCCACGAGTCCCTGCCGGGTTGATTACAAGGTCTTTAATCTCGAAAAACTGGCCTACACTTTTTTCCTCTTTCTTCTTTATTTTTTTTTCTGCTTTGACCGGTTTACTATTCAGAACATTGAATACTATGAAATAAGCAATACCTGCCTGAACTAAAAGTACTATAGGTATTAGAAAAAACTTTATTTTACTTCCTTTCTTTACATCGGTAGAATTTTGTATTTCTTTATTTACCTCATCCGCCATGGTTGTCACTCCTTCAATAAATTTTAATACTTTAGATAAATTTCTACCCTTCTATTTTTCGCTCTATTTTCAGGAGAATTGTTGGGCACTAAAGGACGATATTTACTGTAACCGGCTACCGAAATTTTTGCAGGATGAATTTTTTCCCGATATACAAAATAGCGCACAACACTCAGGGCCCTGGCCAGAGAAAGTTCCCAGTTTGAGGGATATTTGGAATTATGAATGGGGATGTCATCCGTATGGCCGGCCACTTTAATCTCCTGAGCATCTTTGACGATCATTTTGGCTATTTTTGATAATATAGGTAAAAATTTAGGTTTTAATAAGGCACTCCCTGATTCAAAAAGTACCTGATCTTTAATTCGAATAATTATTTCGGCATCCGATTCATAAATATCAATTTTATCATCCAGATCATTGGCTTTGATGATTTTTTGTAGGTTTTCCAATTGTTCAATTATCGTTTCTCGTTTTACATGTTCTAAAGGAGAAAACCAGGTGTATTCTGGGGTCACCTCTCTTGAATCACCTAAGATACCAAACGCACCTCTTAGTGATCCCAGAGCCGCTTTAAATTTTTCTACCTCAATAGTTGAAAAAGACATGATTAAAATGAAAAAGGTCATTAAAAGAGTCATCATGTCTCCATAGGTAGTCATCCAGCCCGGTGCCGAAGGGAGCTCGTCATCATCATCGTCTGAGGCTTTTTTAAATTTCTCACTCATGTTCAACCTTTTCTTTTTGATTTAATTTGCCATTTTTTCGGTGTTGTGGCGCCAGATAAGAAAGCAGCTTATTTTTAATCACCCGGGGGGATTCTTCTGCCTGAACCGCCAGTATGCCCTGTAACAGCATTTCTTTGAAAGCGATTTCTTCTTCAGATCGTTTTTTTAATTTGCCCGCCATCGGTAAAAATAAAAGATTGGCAAACAAAGCGCCATAAAAGGTTGTGATCATAGCTACTGCCATACCAGGCCCGATACCAGAAGGATCTTCCAGATTTTGAAGCATTTTAATCAGACCAATTAAGGTTCCAATCATACCAAATGCGGGAGCATAAGTGCCCATGGCTAAATAGATTTTTTGACCTATCTTATGTCTTTGGGCCATCAAAGCCAGATCAGCTTCTAAAATATTTTTTAAATCTTCCGCTTCGGTACCATTCACCACATGCTGCAGTCCCACTCTTAAAAAATCCACATCGATTTCTTTTAAATCCTGTTCAATTGCCAAAAGCCCACTGGTGCGGGCCTTTTTGGATAGATTCACTATTTTTTCGATATAAACTTCTGGTTTAATTTCATCCTCTTTCATGACTTTCTGGGTAATTTTCATGAGAGCCATGACATCGGAAAGCGGGAAGTTCACCAGAGTGGCAGCAATGGTACCACCAAATACTATGAGAAAGGATGGCAGATTAAAGAACATCTGCCAGCCTGCTCCCACGAAAAGAGAGATACCAATTAACACAAATCCAACCACGATACCAATTATGGTTGATTTATCCATAGCTCATACTCATCCTTTTGAGATTATGGAATTTTTATCTCTTAACGTTTTAACTGAACAACTTCGTTAAATATTTGATCACTAACTGTAATCACCCGCGCATTTGCTTGAAAAGCCCTTTGGGCAATGATCATCTCCGAAAACTCCTGGGCTAAATCTACATTTGAATTTTCAAGAGCTCCAGAAACAATGGTAGAGGAAATATCGGCACCTGCTTTACCTATGAATGGCTCCCCGGCAGCCTGACTGGCTTCAAATAGACTGTTACCAGCCTGAATGAGACCCCCTATATTTGTAAAATTTGCTAATGCTATCTGTCCCAATAGTTGACTCTGGCCATTGGTAAATTGTCCAAATATTTGACCTGATTCATCAAAGGAAATGGTAGCGAGTTTCCCAAAGGTGTAGCCATCCTGAAAGGGAAGTGTAATCGAAGAATTACTATCGTAGCTGGTTAACCCTGCCAGAGGATTGTCTTCCTGAAAATTCAATGCGATGGATACCTGTTCCGCCCCATTCTGAGGATCAAAAACCAAATTAGATTCAGCCTGGTCATATAAAACCGTTTCCAAACTGCCATCCGGACGAAATTTTATTGTACCACTACCACCCTGAAGAATGGTCTCCTGCCCATCCAAACTTGTTTGAAATTTCCATTCGGAATCGTTTTCCGTTTTAATGAAAGTAAGGTTTAAAGTATGCGCACTGCCAAGGCTATCATAGACTATTATGGAAGTAGTAACTTTAGGAGTTTCCCCTACTGCAGAATTAATAAAACTGGGTAAATCGATCACGCCGGTATTACTATCTCCTTGAGCAAGAGCAAGGGTTAACTGGCTATCACCATATCCATTATCGGAGATTTTGATGATCCCCGAATCAAGCGTAGCCGTAGCTCCATTAAAATTGCTGTTAATCACATTAAGCAAATCCTGAATGGTAGTGCCATCGTTACCGGCTCCATACGTAAATGTAGCATTCACCTCGGTACCATCTGGATTGGTTCCCGAAATTACAATTGTATCGCCATCGACTAAAGGTGTGGAAGTTTGCGTAAGATCGTTTAAATCGGTAGTTTCCGTTGCAATTTCACCAGTGGATGCCACAGTCAACACTTTGCTTGCAGACCAGACTTCTTTAACTGGAAAGGCTCTGGCGTCCAAATTTCCGGCTATGTTAACTTTAGTCGTGGCCTTCGCAGGAGAAATCATTGAAGGATCAACAATAATATCTTCAAGCGTTGCGCCTTCAGGAATCACCCCGGTAGCATCGGCTAACCATCCCTTTACAAAATGGCCGGCCGGAGTTTGAAGTCGGCCCTGTTCATCAAAATAAAAATTCCCGGCGCGGGTGTAAAACTGTTTGGACCCATCGCCCACGATAAAGAATCCATCTCCCTGAATAGCCAGATCCGTAGAAATTCCAGTATTTTGCAAAATGCCCTGGGTAAAAATTTTGCTTACATTACTGGTTTTCACGCCTAAACCAATTTCTAATGGATTCAAAATCGCCCCGGAAACGGATTGTTTCGCATAGTTTAGAATTTGTCCAAATTCTTGTGCAAAATTGATTCGTGATGCTTTAAAACCGATAGAGTTTACATTGGCAATATTGTTAGCAATGACATCCATTTTGCGTTGCTGATTTTTTAAACCTGAAACACCTGCAAATAATGATCGCATCATAATTATGGCCTCCATGTTTAACTGTTTTTATTATTCTAATTGAATGATCCAGAACAAAGCTCAGGCTAAGATTCCTCTGAATCATCCATGCCAATTTCGAGCACATCTGAAAGATTGACTTCAAGGTCGCCCAGTTTTAAAATCGCATTGCCGTTAGCATAACGAATGCTTTCAATTACACCAACGATCAGGGGTTGAGCTGCGACGCTGTTGCCATTTGTATCTACTGCACTAACGGAGAATTGATATGGTCCATCGGGCAACTTGTTTCCGTTATCATCTTTACCGTCCCATTCATAGCTATGAGTACCTTTGCTTTTCTCGTTAATTTCAATGGTTCTCACGACCTGGCCGCTGGAATTACGGATTTCGATGGTCACTTTTTTAGCCACATCATTTAAAGAATAATGCAATTTCACCGGTTGACCATTGTCAAGCGTTAGAGTATTGCCCACTGCCTTGATGCTTTTACCAATTAACGTGGTGGCCAGAGTGTTGCTAATCGCTTGATTTAACAGCATGTTCATCTGGATACTGTTTTCTAAATTTGAATTAATATTTTGTAACTGTTCCACCGAACTGAATTGAGCTAATTGTGCGGCAAATTCTTCACTCTTCATGGGATTTAATGGATCCTGATGTCTTAACTGAGTAACTAATATCCGTAAAAAATCATCTTTGCCCAGTATCTGGGTTTGCCCCATCTGATTTTGTTGATCAGGTGGAGCTATCTTATTTATCTGCATTGTTACCTCCATGACTTTTAATTACCTTAGCAATAAACTCTCGGTTAATTCCTTTTACGCCCATATTTCCAGGGAATTATATCCGAAAAATCGAGGAATAAAAGCATAATAATTTCCCCTAACTTGGTTTAGATTTTGTTTTTCAATTTCATAAACTTTATGAAGTTGTCTTTGCTGCTTTAAATAAAATTCTCGATTAAATTCCTTATTATTTGGGTTGTCCTGAACAAACACTTCAAACTGTTCAATTTGCATGCCCTGTTTGGACATTTGCTCTAAAATAAACTTCATCTGGTTATCGAGCACATGTTTAATCTCTGGATTTTCAACATGGATTTTGAATATTAAAAAGTTGTCTGTTTTTCTGGTGGCATCGACAACCACTTTACCCCATTGATTCAATACTACCTGAACTTCCAGCGATTTGACATTCTGATTTAATTGACTTTTTAATTCGGTGAATTTCTGAATTAATTCTTGATAATCAATAGGGCTGGTTTGCTGCGTTAAAGATGTTTGTCCCGAATTCGTCGCATGTTCGTGTGAAAATAAAAAGTCCTGTCCTCCACCACTTAGTCCTTCATGACGATTAAAAGACTGATCAGTGTCGAATTTTGTTTTTACTATATTCGTCAAATTCTCC
>CAZMEG010000169.1:0-7276 GCA_964565205.1 uncultured Cytophagia bacterium | reverse complement strand
TCAACCGGAAATTTTTATTGAATCTTATATAATTAATATTAAATTAAAAAAAGGAAAACAACTGGGATTTAATATGAAATTAGGAACGACTCATTATATAGATTGCGCTCACTATCTTCCGGGACACCCTAAATGTGGACAAATGCATGGGCACACTTACAAAATTGAGGTGATTATCGAAGGGGAAAATAAAGATGGCATGATCATGGATTTTGACATTATGAAAGATGTGATAGAAGAAGTCCTGGAAGAATATGACCACAAAACCTTAAACGAATTTCTTGAATATCCTTCTGTTGAAAATATTTGTGAAATGCTCCAGAGTCGACTAAAGGAGCGATTGGATTTTCCTTTTTCCATTCGGGTGTGGGAAGGGGAAGGGAAATGGGCTGAACTGGAAGCAAAGTAGTTATTGAGGAATTTAACAAATTGGTCAGGCTAAATAAAAGCACACGTTTTGCCCTTTACTGTGTTGTAGAACTCAGTAAAAATCCCGAAGCCGTTTTAACTGCCGGGGAAATTGCCGACAAATATAAAATTTCTGAACATCATGTGGCAAAAGTTTTACAACAACTGGTGCGCTGGGGGTTAGCCAGGAGTATTCGTGGTATTAAAGGGGGATTTCAGATTGCTAAAAACCCTAAAGAAATTACCATGATGGATGTGGTGGAAATCTTTGAACCGCGTTTACCTTATAATAAATGTTTGCTTCTCGATTTTGACGAGGTATGCGAATACTCCGATGCCTGTCGGATTGGTGAGGTTTTTAATGAAATTCAGGAACAGGCTCTGTACACATTAAAATCAATTTCCATTGCCACTTTAATTTCACCTAAAAAAATATCCTGATTTACCATTTCTTGCTTTGTCTCTGAAATTTCATGAAATTAAAATTACCGGAAAATCTGCAAAAAATTAAGGTATTTTGTGATTTTGATGGTACCGTAGCCGCCAATGATGTGGGGAACCAGCTATTTCGCACATTTGCTGATGGACGTTGCAAAGAATATGTGAATTTGTGGAAGGCGGGCAAAATATCTTCAAAAGAATGTTTGCTACGGGAATGTGCCTTAACTCAGGTAACCCGGGCCCAACTGGAAGAATTTGTGGCCACTCAGAATTTAGACCCGTACTTTAAAAAATTCATGCAATTTTGTCAGCACCGCGGTATTGGCGTGGAAATTGTCAGTGATGGACTCGATTTTTATATCGAACGAATACTGAAAAATCATGGATTAGATTCCTCACTTCATTTTGTCTCTAATCGGCTTATTTTCCTGGGACCGGATCGAATTACAGCACAATTCCCATATTATGAAAAAGGGTGCGGACATTGTGGTAATTGTAAAGGTTACCATGTACAAAAGGCAAAAAAGCAAGGTTATTTTGTTATTTATGTGGGAGATGGTTTTTCCGATCGATGTGGTGCCCGTTTAGCGGATGTTGTATTTGCTAAACGCGAATTACAGAAGTTTTGTCAGGAAAATCATCTTGCACACTTCTCTTTTCAAAATTTTGGTGAGGTACTGGAAATCATATCCGATTCCATCGCATAAGGCGATGGAATCGGTTGGAATTATTGTTTATTGTGCAGTGATTCGTTTTTCTTTTAAAACATTCTGCAAATGAGTGACAATTTCACCTTTAGGGCGCACCCCGATCAGGCGAATCACTTCTTGACCATTATTAAACACTATCAAAGTAGGAATGCTGCGAATACCGAATTGTGCAGCAACCATGGGGCTATCATCCACATTTAATTTGCCCACTTTTATTTTGCCAGAAAATTCATTAGCGATTTCCTCCACAGTGGGGGCGATCATGTGGCATGGACCACACCACTCAGCCCAGAAATCCACCAAAACCGGCTTATCTGAATTCAATACCTCTTCATTGAAATTACTATCGTTAAAACTTAATACGTTGCTCATAATATTTCACTCCTTTTGTTTAAGTTCTTTCTTTGGCGAATCAACCAAGGATCGCTACACTTTATTTCATTTTTTTGAATTAGATGCAAAAAAGTTTAAAAAGATACAAACCCAAGCAAAATTACTTGACTATAAAAATTTTTGTTATATTTTAAAAGATAACCCAATTACATCTAACCCACAATTTAAAAAGAGGAGGAGGAGTTTATGAATTGTTACAAATCTAAAACCGTTTTAATTGTCTTATTGTTATTATTTATCTCAAATTTTATTAGTACCGGTAAGGCGGAAGAAAACGTCAAAAAAATGTTCTCTAAGATATCTGTAACCTCCAATGTTAAGCTTAATCAGAAATTGAATTTAGCCCAGATAAATCAGCTTTATATGGAAAACATTAAACAGATCTGGCAGAAAGCCATTGATCATGAAAAATTTCAACAGGCCATCCGTGATTTTCCAGTTGAGGAAAAGTTGAGGGCCACTTATTTAATCGTGAATAAATTAAAAAAGGAAGGACGGGATTTAAATACGGTAATGCGAACCCTGGTAGAGGCGAATAAAAAATTTACAATCTATGCTACTTCCGGGAGTATCCAGGGGACTGTGACGGTGAATGGGCAACCACCAGTTGATGAGGTGGAAGTGATGGCGTTTGACAAATATGGGTTTTTGAAAGGAGGTAGTTCGGTCTCGTTTGATGGTTCTTACGAAATCAGTGGGTTGCCGGCTGGTGACTATTATGTTTTAACCGAGAGTAATTTTGTTGATGAGTTTTACAACGATGTTCCCCTGGCTTTTTTTACCAATTGGCGCAATGCCACTCTGGTTACCGTGCCCGAAGGAGGTACAGCATCCGATATTAATTTTGATTTAGCCGCAGGGGCAAAAGTAACAGGAAAGATATTCGAAGCTGATGGCATGACCCCCATTGCTTTCAATCAAGTAGTTTTTAATATCTCCGGGGCTAATAACCCTGAAGTATTATTTTCGCCATCAACCATGACGGGAAGTGATGGGAGTTACGAAATTAATATCCCTGCCACAGGTAGTTTTAAAATTCAGGCTACAGTCACGGGTTTTCAAAGTGAATATTATAACAACAAGGCCGATTGGGCGAGCGCTGACGCCATTACCATAAACAGTCTGAGCGATTCCCTTGGTGGTATTGATTTTACGCTGGAAAAAGGTGCCATGGCCACTGGAGCTGTTATTAGTGGTACCGTATTTGATCCCACTGGAAATAAATATTCATTTGCTTTTGTATTTGCCTTTAACACCGCAGATACTTCTGTGGCTGGCTTTGCCATTTCGGGGCTCACGGCTGAAGGTGAATATTCTATCGATGGTCTGGAGCCGGGTACTTATATTTTATTTGCCCAGGATTTTCTCGGTCCCTATCGTGGAGTCTATCATCCGGATGCCGACACGCCGGATGGGGCAACCCCTGTAACCGTAGGTGAAAATGAATCCAAAACAGGGGTGGATTTCAATTTAAAACTGGGCGGTTTAATTACCGGGAAAATTGAAGACACCCAGGGCGCTGCACTGGATTCAATTCTGGTGCTGGCCGTTAAAACTACGGTTACCAATATCGATGGATTTTTTACCGATAACGTAGATTTAGGTTTTGGTATTTCAGACCAGGATGGCAATTACATGGTTTTTGGGTTATCCGGTGGCGATTATATTTTGCGAACGGTTTCACTTCTTTCTCCTCATGCCGGAGAAGTTCTTGATGAATATTATCAGGACGTCCACAGTCTATTTGCCTTTGATCAGGCCACGCCCGTAACCGTCTCGCCACCCCTTCCCACCCCGAACATCGATTTTGTTCTGGAGCCGGCCGGTGCAATACGTGGCCACTTCTTTGAAACCGATGGGACGACCCCGGTCATGGGCACGGGCACTGTCATTGCTTTTGATAGTGAGACTGGCCTACCGGAATTGGCATTGACGCAATTTGATACTCTTAGTGGAGCCTATGAATTGCGCCCACTTCCGGAAGGTAATTTCTTATTACTGGGTTTAGTGGATAGTGGTGAGAATAGCGATATCATATATTTGCCCCAGTTTTACAACGGTGCTTCATCTTTTGAGGACGCCACACCCGTTGGCGTCATGCCCCCGGATGTAACAGATAATATCAACTTTAATATGGTTCGAGCCGCAACCCTGCAGGGCTTTGTTTTACTGGATGGAGGATTTCCAGCCGGGGCTGATTCTCTTTCAAATACTATCGTTGTTGCATTTGATGCCAGTACCGGTGAGGCCGCTGGCAGTAGTGAGATGAGCTTCTCAGGTGGTTATCGCATTAAAGGACTGGCACCGGGGAACTACAAAGTAGCGGCATTAACCGGGCATGCAGGTTTTGCCGGTACTTATTTTGGTGGAGGTAACACCTTCGATGATCCCAATAATCAAAATATTACGCTGGGAGCAGATCAAACCTCTGATGCCAATATAACCCTAACCCAGGCTGATGGAGCTATTTCCGGTACCGTTTACAATGCAGATGGTACCATCCCGGTAAATGGTGCGCTTGTGCTGGCTTATGATATGACAGGACATGTTGTGGATTTTGCCATAAGCGGTTTTGATCTCAATACAGGCGCCCCCATATCTCCCGGACAGTATAAGATCAGTGGGTTGGTTACAGGTGGGTACTATGTAAGAACATTTGCCTTATTTTCTCTATTATCCTCCTTAAGCGATATAAACATTTCCGGGGGACAGGATGGAGGGGGAATCTTCGGAGTACTATTTGGATTACTCACTGGTTCAGCCTCAGACATCCTCGGTAATTTGCAACTCTTCGGAGATGTCTGGTATCCGGGTGTAAATGTAACCGTTGATCTGGATCCATTTAATCTGCTTATTCAACTGTTGAGTTCCACTCTCAGTGAAAACATTTTTGTTCCATTTTTTGATATGCCACCTTCGGGCGCCAAGGTAGTAAATGTTACCAGTCCTGGCGAAACCACCGGTATCGATTTCTTCCTGCCACCTTTGCAGCAACTTTTGACCGATGTGCCCGAAGTAGCTACGGAAACCATCCCGGAGACGTATCGCTTACATCAAAATTTTCCCAATCCTTTTAATCCGGGTACCACAATTCGTTATGAATTGCCCGCTACCTCGCAGGTTAGTGTGGTAATTTATAACGTACTTGGACAAAAAATACGCTCTCTGGTAGACACCATACAACCGGCAGGGAATTATCGAATACAGTGGGATGGAACGAATGATCTGGGTGAACCTGTAGCGGCTGGTGTGTATTTTGTTTCATTAAAAACCGACAAATTGGTGCTTTCCAGGAAAATGTTATTAATAAGATAGCGCCCGATTAAGTTAATTTCAATGATGATCGATAACAAAGAATAAATTCTTTTAAAGCATTAAGACTTGACTGCTAACTAGGTAAAATATTGGATGATAACATGGGTGCTTTCAAGCGAATTGGAATTTTAACCGGTGGTGGTGACTGTCCGGGTCTCAACGCTGTGATCCGGGCAGTCGCCAAAACTGCCATGAGTAAATACAATGCCAGCGTAATCGGTATTGAAGATGGTTTTGAAGGATTTGTGGAAGGGCGCATGCATGAGATCACCAATAAAGAAGTGTCAGGCATCTTACCGCTTGGGGGCACCATTTTGGGTACATCCAATAAGGGTGATCCCTTTCATTATCCAGAAGAAGATTTGGAGGGTAATATTCAGATAATGGATGAGTCGGTGCGTGTGGTGAAGAATTATAGACGCTGGGGATTGGATGCGGTTGTGGCCATTGGTGGCGATGGCACCATGAATATTGCCCTTAAGTTATCGGAGTTAGGATTAAATATTGTTGGTGTTCCTAAGACTATCGATAATGATCTGGCGGCTACGGATTTAACCTTTGGCTACGATTCGGCCATGGCTGTTGCCACCGAAGCCATTGATCGTTTGCATACTACGGCCTCCTCCCACCATCGAGTGATGGTTATTGAGGTGATGGGACGCTATGCGGGCTGGATTGCGCTGGGGGCTGGTCTGGCCGGTGGTGCCGATATCATCTTGATTCCTGAAATCCCTTTTCGGTGGGAAAGCATCTACAACAAAGTGCGGGAAAGAAGTTTGCATGGCAAACGTTTTAGCATTGTATGCGTAGCCGAAGGGGCCAGACCCGAAGGGGGAGAGCTTGTGGTCAAAGAGTACGATATCAAGCGTACAGATGCCAAAAGATTGGGCGGCATTGGTGAGGTGGTTGGCCACAAGATCGCCGAAGACACCGGTCTCGAAACCCGTGTTACCGTTTTAGGCCATTTACAGAGAGGGGGAGCTCCCACCCCATTTGATCGTAATCTTGCCACCAAATTTGGCGTAGAAGCCTGTGACCTGGCTGCCGCCGGTAAATTTGGTGTCATGGTGGCCCTGCGTGGTAGTAAGATCGAACCGGTTCCTATTAAAGAAGCAGTAGCCAGACAAAAACTTGTCCCGTTAGATTGTCCGGAAATCCGAGCCGCCAGAGCCGTGGGAACATCCTTTGGGGATGATTAAATGATATTCATAAAGCCCGTGAGGTGATCGAATGGATCCAGAAGATTTTAGAAAAGTGAAAGAATTTAAAAAAAAATTGGAAAAGGTAATTCATATTGATAAAATGATTTGCTTCGGATCACGAGTCCGCGAAGATCATTTAAAACACAGTGACTTTGATATAATTATTGTCTCAAAAGATTTTGAAGGTAAAAAATTTATTACCAGACCTGTTCAGCTTTATGCTTACTGGCGATTTGATGAACCTTTGGAATTACTCTGCTACACCCCTACAGAATTTGAGCGTAAAATTCACCAAATTTCGACCATTCGAGAAGCGATAGCCGAGGGTTTAGAAATTTAAGCGATAATTACCAGTGTATACCTGCATTTATCCAAATTATGAAAAGTTGCTCACAGCATGACAGTAAGGACTGCGAAGTCTTTCACTCAAAATGACTATGCTGAAGCAATTCCACGGCCACCTGCCATTACCTTCTACCACTGCCTATTAAACACGTCCGGGTTTATGCCTTCAAATATCAAGCCTGGCAAAACCTCGATCCACCCTCTCCTTTACTACTCTTTTCTCCTACGTACTACTTTATAATTCATCTATATTTAGCAAAGTTTAGGAATAATTCAGGATAAATTAAAATTTGCTATTAATCAAATTTATTTTAATTTAGTTACTTTGAATTGGAGATTAGATGAATTTCTAAAAATAGGTCTTCACAAAACCTAATGAGCATAGAAGGATTAACGCTGGAGCATTAAATTAAAGTCCCCCTCTCTTGGGCCAAGAGAGGGGGATTTAGGGGGTGAGTTTGA
>CAZMEG010000168.1:0-7284 GCA_964565205.1 uncultured Cytophagia bacterium | reverse complement strand
TTCCTCTGGATATTCTCCATTCTAACTTTCCTTCTATATTATTTAATTCTTTAATTTTTTTCGTAATAAGTGACTAATTGTAATGTGCAAAATTTTCTTATTTTTGTGCAAAATTTACACAATTTGTTATTTTATTTATTTTTAAACGGCAATGTTAATTTTGGCATATTATTTGTAAAAAATAGTTAATTATAGTTAAATAAAATTAAATGGGTCTAATTTACGGGTGCTTAATATGGAAAAGAAAAAAATTCTGGTGATGGATGATGACGAACAGGTACGTGTGGTCTCAGAAAAATTGCTTCAGAAGGTGGGATATGAGGTGCAAGTAGCAAAAGACGGGGTGGAAGCCATCCAATTATATGAAGAGGCCAGACTAACGGGGGACCCTTATGATGTGGTAATCATCGATTTACAAATTGAGGAAGGCATGGGAGGGGAGGAAACAATTAAAAAATTAAAACAAAAAGATCCTGAAGTGAAGGCAATTTTATCTACTGGAGATGTGAATAATCCTATTTTCAGTCAATATAAAAAATTTGGATTTATTGAGGTAATTTCCAAACCCTATAACATCGATGAATTTTATTCCATTGTTAATGAAGTTATAAGGATAAAAGAAGAGGATTAGCCTACTCTACTACAGAGTCACGTTACTTTTTGAATTTATTCAGTTTGAAATTTATAGTTAATGTAACAGCTAACCTACCCGGGGCATACGCTGGATTCCATTGGATAAAGCTTTCGGACTTCGCCTGTTTTTTAAGGGGATGGTTATTTAATATGGCATCGAGATAACTGTATACCCAGATGCCAGCAGCGAAAATAAGCAAATTGTTACGTATTTTGTGCCACCGATCAAAGGTTTTAAATCGGGATTCGATTTTGTCGGGATTGGTTTCAGACAGGTAGCGGTCTTCGGCATGATTCCGAATAATATGAGCTGTAATAACCCCTATTACACTTCCTCCCCATAAGCCCATAAGAATTTTGCCCTTACTTTTTTCTCCTTTATACCATTGGCCCCATCCTGGTATAAGCATGGATCTTAACGCTGCGGAAGGTCTTGGATCCTGTACCAGAACATAGCGAATTTCCTGTTTATTTTCATCTGAATTTAGCAGGTTTTGTTTGTATTCGCTTTTGATCTTTTTAAAAAAATTTAAAATTTTGGGCGAAACATATACAGGGTCGAGTTCCAGATCAGGATTAATTGAAAGTGCCGCCTCAAAATGTTCTCTTGCCTGTTCTTTTTTATTTTGAGCAGAATAAATCAAGGCAAGAATTTTATGAATTTCAGTAAGTTGAGAAGGTGTGAAGCGTTGATATTGTTTTAAAGCCGTTTGAGCTTTAATTTCAGCCTCGGTATAATTGAATTGATCATAGGCATTTTGAATCTCTTGTAATAACTGGACTTCTCTGGATTGCTGAGCAAAAGAAGTTGAGAATAAACCAAAGATTAAGACGAGATAAATTAAATGCTTATTCATAAAATTATTTGATCAGCATCATTTTTTTAGTTTGTGATTTTGCCCCCTGTTTTAAAGTGTAGAGATATAGACCGCTGGATACCTTTTGTCCTTTAAAATCTTTACCATCCCAGGTAACTTCATACTCACCGGCTGGTAAAAAATCATCGATTAAAGTTCTGATAAGCTGTCCCTTTAAATTGTAAATACGCAGAGTTACTCGATCCTTTGAGGTTGAAGTTGACAAATTAAATCTGATTTGTGTTTCTGGATTAAACGGGTTTGGGAAATTTTGATGCAAGATAAATTCAGTTGGAATCAATGATTGTGGGGTCTCCTCAACAGCCGTAATCAAATCGATATTAAATTCTTCTACAGAACTTAAAATGTTGCCCTGCGCATCACGACCTCCAATGACATAAATTTTATGTTTTACTACCTGGGCAACAAAGCCCTCACGGGCTATATTCATGGAATTGGTAAATTGCCATTGATTGGTTCTCGGTGTATAATATTCCACAAGATTTAAAACTTCATCCTGGGGACTGCGCCCACCCATCACAAAAATGGTATCCTGACACACGGCTCCGGCAAAACTTCCTCTACCAACCTGGAGACTTTTCCGTTGCGCAGGCCCTGTGGTGGGATGATACCGTTGGACGCGATTTGTGGGGCCACCAATGCTAAAACCTCCAATAGAGAAGGCTGAATCGTTCACGGTTAAAGAAACAAAAGAAGCACGTTCTTTATCTAATTCCCAATCTTCAAATTCCTCCCATTTATTTTGATTTTCGTTAAAAAATTCCACTTTTTTTAACAATTTATTTTCTTTGTCTGAACCCCCAATTGCAAATAAGACATTATTTAAGACCACAGCAGCCAGTCCCTGACGTTCTTCGTCCATATTAGGAAATGATTCCCAGCGATTTCTTTCTGAATTAAAAAATTCCACTTTTTTCAGCACTTCACCCTGATCACTGAAGCCACCCAGGACAAAAATTTTATCTTTATATATAATGGCGGCGCAATTTTCACGGGGAGTGCGTAACGCTGGAAAACTGGTATCCCATTGATTTGTGGTAGGGTCGTAAACCTCTACTGTGTTAACTATTTTTCCTGTTGCAGTTTCGCCGCCGAATACATAAATCTTGTCCTCGAAAACCACCGAACAGGCGCCCATTCGTGCCGTCGGTATGGGAGCTTTAAATTGCCACCCCTGCGCCTGGAGCGGATGAAGGAACCTGAAAAAGCCAAACGTTAAAAAAACTATTAAAATATACCTGATTTTATTCATTTTTGAAAAACCCGTGTGCAAAATATTCACTTTATTAATTATTTTTTAAATTATTTTTAATATGAGCAATAAGCATACCATTTAACGGGATAATAAATTGGTTAAATTAAAACGTAATTGTAAGGTCTGTTCGGCTTTTATATCAATAGTTGTGCTCCATTCACCCAGTTGGGGATTTTTTAAGGTCAATTGATGTTTGCCAGGCGTTAAAATTATTGGCCCGGATTGTGGTGGCACCTGATCTTTAAATTTACCATCCACATAAACCTCCGCCCAGGGCCTGACGTCTAATTTTAAAATCCCTACCAACGACCACAAAGATATGTTCACCCGGGCGGTGTCCTCCGGTTTGATTACCACTGTAGTTTTGTGTTCAGGGAATTCTGGATTACGAAAGGTTAGTTCATACCAGCCTGAGTTTACTGTTAAAATCTGGTTGAAAGGCGTTGTGCCAAGTGAATCGTCGTTTAAATACACCACAGCCCACGGGTTACAGGAAATTTGTAAATATCCTTTTTGAGTTTTTGGAAAAATCGATTTCTTGGTCGGGTGAGTGATATTGGTTTCTTCTTTCGCTGATTTACTGGTTCGTCCTGCAGATTTTATTTTACTTTCTTCTGTATGCCTGTTTTGTGGAGCTTTGGAAAAAGGCGTTTTTTCGGGTTCGATTCTATTTTGGGGTTTAGAATTTTTATTAGTTAGTTCAGATTTCTTAATTGTAGAATCAGCAGGTAAGGGTTGGGTCACCGCTTTTGGTTCAGTGGATAATGAGAACTCGTCTTTTTTTATTTTCGAGTAAGAAAAGAAACCGACAACAATGATTAATAATAAAGCTATTCCAGTCAGTACAGGTTTTTTGGCAATTTTTGCATTTTGAGATTGAGTAATTAGATCGTGAGTTTGAACCGTAGATGAAACGATGAACAGAGTTTTGAATTTTTCTGGTTCCTGTAAAAATTGCTTTAGATTTTCCTGATTTAGATCGATTTCATATTTCTTTGCAAAAGTTTCCAGGTCAGCGATTAATTCGGCACAGGACTGATAGCGAGCCTTCTTTTCTTTCATTAACATTTTTTGGCAGATTTGAACCAGTTCCGGAGGCACTTGAGGTCGTTTGTATAGATTTTTTACGGGATCTTCATTAAGAATTGCCTGAAAATAGTCATTTGTGGAATTGCCGGAAAATGCCGGTGTTCCAGTCAACATCTGATAAAATGTAGAGCCCAATGAAAACAAATCCGAGTATTTGTCGAGAGCTTCACCAAGAATTTGTTCTGGTGACATATAAGCTAACGTTCCGCTGATTTCCTGTTCCTTTGGAGAAGGCAAGCGTAAAGCGGCCATGCCAAAATCGGTAATTTTTACCAGCCCTTCTAAAGAAATAAGAATGTTAGAAGGTTTGATATCTTTGTGCAGAATGTTTTTATCATGCGCCGCTTTCAGGCCTCGAGCTGTTTCCAGTAAAATAAACCAGGCAATTTCCACTGGAAGCGCCTCACATTGTTGAATTAGCTTTTGTAGAGTGAGTCCATCGATGTATTCGGTGGCAAAATAACTATAGGGACCTTCGTGGCCATAATCAAAAATGGCCACCACATTGGGATGCTGGATTCTGGCGATTAGCTTGGCTTCTTCTTCAAATCGTTGCCGGATTGAGGGGTCCTGGCTAAATTCGGGGCGAAGTACCTTTAACAACACGGTTCGCTCAAGAGAAGGCTGAAACCCTTTAAAAACCAGGGTTGTAGCCCCTTCGTGGATGGCAGCAAAAATTCGGATGCCACCTATTTCTTTCAGAGATTCCATTCTTTTATTTTATAATGTAACCATCTGCGGGAAACTCCCAGAACACGGGCGGTTTCGGAAATATTGCCGTTATAATCTTCCAGTGTTTTTTTCACAAGCTTTCTTTCCAGTTCCCTGAGTGTCATACCGGATTCAATGTTAAAGGCTTCCTCCTGTACAGTTAGTTGCAGGTCATCCGTTGTGATGAATGCTCCTTTACACATAACCACGGCTCGCTGAATGGTATTTTCCAATTCACGAACATTACCGGGCCAGGGATAATTCATTAAGATTTTCATCGCTTTCTCATCGAAACCTTTGATCTGTTCTTTTCGTTTCGTGGTATATTTATCGAGAAAATGGTGAGCTAATAAAGGAATGTCACTGCGTCGCTCTCTTAAAGGTGGCAGCTTGATGCTGATAGTATTTAAACGATAGTACAGATCTTCTCGAAAAGTTCCCTGTTTTACCAGTTCCAGAAGGTTTTTGTTGGTTGCAGAAATAATTCGTACATCCACCTTACGAATCTGATTTTCACCCACTCTCTTAATTTCGCCTTCCTGCAATACACGCAGGAGTTTTGTCTGAATATTAGGACTCAAATCCCCAATTTCATCCAGAAAGAAAGTGCCACCGTCTGCTTCTTCAAACAACCCCTTTTTGTCGGTAATGGCGCCGGTGAAGGAGCCTTTTTTATGTCCGAAAAGTTCACTTTCCAGTAAATTATCAGGCAAGGAACCACAAAACAGGGCAATGAATGGTTTGTCCTTACGATGCCCGTTGTAATGAATTGCGCGCGCCACCAGTTCCTTGCCGGTGCCGCTTTCCCCTTCAATAAGGATGGTTGCATCTGAATCCAGTACTCGACTCATGATATCAAAGACCTGGCGCATTTTAGGGCTCTGTCCTATGATTTCATCAAATCCGTGGATGCGTTTCATTTCTGTACGCAGATGACGATTTTCTTCGCGAAGAGTCTCATACAGCTTGGCGTTTTCAATGGCGATGGCTGCCTGATGAGCGAATGTGGTCAGGAAAGGTAACGATTCCCGGGTAAATCGACTGCGTTTAGTCACGCTATCCAGGTAAATGGCTCCAATCTGTTGATTCTTCAAACTTAAGGGTACACAGGCAATGGATTGAATTTTCTGTATGACGATGCTTTCCGTTTCCCGGTACTTCGGGTCTTTTTGAGCCTCAAAAAGCAAAATAGGCTCTCCGGTTTGTAAAACTTCATGAACCACACTGGTAGAAATGCGGGTGATATCATCGATCTGATTTTCAGTGAAGTTATGATGACTTTTAATTTCAAAACCTTCAGGGGTTTTGTTGGACTTCAAAAGTACAAATCCACGCTCTGCTTCAAGAGTATTCATAGCGATTTCCAGTACTTTCTCCAGCAAAGGATCAATTTCCTGAATAGTATTGATGGTTTCAGCAATTTGAGATAAGGCTTTTAAAGAATCCTGGACAAATTGTTGCTGTAGATTCATAATTTTACCACTATGGATTTACTATTTCAAAGGATGCCTCTTTAGATCGACTCCAGTTACCAAATTCATCCACCACGGAGATGGTCCAGAAGTAAAAACCCTCTGGTAATGCCTGATTTATGGTGAATGTGTTGGTAGCCGGGTCGATATTTTCTATGGATTCTACCAGGTTAATAATACCCTGATCATCACGAAAAAGATCTACTTTGAAGGTAAAACTAAATGGTAAAGTTATGGGTTTCCAGGCCAGTGTGGGCGTAGCGTCATTAATGGATATGTTCCCTGTAGGAGAATCAAATTTGGGAACCGGGTCAATGACCCTGGTTAAAAAGCCGGGTTCTGAACGAATTTCAAAGCCAGCGCGATCTTTTGCCATAAGGAATAATTTCCTGCCAACCAGATCATGTATATTTTTGGGTAATTCTGTTGAAGCAATTTGTTTCTTAAAAACTCCGGGGTTTTGAGTAATTGCAAGTGTGTCTGTAAAATTTAATTCGGGAATTTCCAACCAGACCCGTTCCACATCGTTGACTCCGTCAGGATCCTGCACGTTTGCGTCCACTTCAAGAAAAAATAAATCGGTTTGTGGCCACCACCGTTCCAGGTGGCAGGACCTGACCTTAAAAGAAGTTATATCCGGCAACCCATCCATCTGTAACTGTACGGTGGTAGTTTTATTTAATTCCACCTGTATTGTATCTTTAACCATAGCATAACCTGTCTTTTGAGCTACAATTTCATACAGGTTAACCGGAACACGCCTGAAAGTAAAGTTACCATTTTCATTGGTAAGCGTAACAAAGGGACCTGGTTGTAAACGAATTTCAACTTGATTTATAGGCATTAAAGGGGCATATAGCGTAAAAATTGTCCCTTCAACATTACCTACATTTTCAAAATTGTCCGATTTGGGGTCTAATGGATTTTTTCGATCCGGACTATTAAAACAGTTTAAATTTAAACTACCAAATATAAGAAGAATCAGTACTACCCGTTTACGCATAATAATAAGGTCGATAAGATTGAATTAATTTTTGTAAGTTTACAATAAAAAAGCAAAAAAAGCAACCTTAAAGTCATTTGCAGTGAACGTCTTTATACAAATCTGGCTTTGAGTGGGAATAAGAGATCATTGATAATTAGTCCGTTGTTTGTTGTTAGTGGTTTTTGGTATCAAATTTTAGAATTGGGTCCCAGGAAACAGCGCTCAATCGAGACGAATGAGTTACGGAACACATCCAGTCCG
>CAZMEG010000167.1:0-7314 GCA_964565205.1 uncultured Cytophagia bacterium | reverse complement strand
TTGTAAAAGTGCCTTATAAACAACCCGGGGAGTATGATCTAAAAAAAGAAAAATAAGAACTAAAATTACATATAAAATAAATCCGGCAAACCAGAATTTAAAAGATAGTAAACTTAACGAAGGAAATAAAACCCCCAAGACACTCCAGAATAGTAATCCGGTAACATGCAGGGAGCGAGGAATCTTAAATAGAGAGAAGGCGAAATCGATAGGGGTTAATTTTCTTTGTTTCAAACTATCCAGACATAATTGTAAAAAATATCGCCTAAACAAATAAAATTGACCACCAATCCAGCGTAATCTCTGGCGTGCGATTCCGTGGTAGGTATCCGTTTTTTCTTCAAATAACATAGCACAGGGTTCATAAAATATTTGTGTATTTAATTTAATGAGCTCGATGAGAAAGGCTTTGTCATGAACCGGTGACTGTAAATCCACTCGCCTTATAGCCGTTTTATAAAGATCAAATTGAAAAACCATGCCCGAGCCACTAATTTCTACCAACAAACCAAATCCTGCTTTTCCGGCACGGAACATATAATCATTCATGACTTCGGTAATATAATCAAAGCATGCGGCAGGTGTATTTAAATTAAATGGTCGGCGGCGCCCCTGAATGGCCGGGTACCCCTGCCTGAATCGCTCATGCATTATCTGTAAAAAATTTTTATGTAAAAGATTGTCTTTGTCGATTAAGACAATGGCATCATAAAAATTGCTATGACTTTTTGCATAATTTTCTATGGAAGTAATAAAATAGTTTAATGCATATAGATAGGGGTTGCCAGGGCAATCCTCAAACGATTTTTCCCACACGATACATTCCTTATTTTCAAGCATATGGATTAATTCAGAGTCACAATTTTGTGCCAGAACAAAAACATCGTAAGCTTCTTTGGGATAATCCTGTTTTAAACAGGCATTAACTACGTGTAATATTTGTCGGGTAGCACGATAGGCCGGAATCATCAAAGCAAAGCGGGTTAAAGGTGTTTTTGAGCGGGATAATGGGGATAATGGTCGATATGTAAATTTAAAGATGAATGCACCTAATGCATAAAAAAAGGCCTGACAGGTATAAAAAACAAAATAAACCTGTAAAGCTACAATTGCGATTTTAAAAACCGCGTAAAGAAAAGATGCCATCAGGATGTACTGTTTTTGTTCGTTTAAAATTTCGGCAGAGGGAGGCTATACTTAAATAGATGGGGTTCTATTTTAAAGCAAATTTTTAAAAACAGGTCCTACTACTTTTACAATCTCTTCATGGATGAGGCCGTTGCTGGCTGCGATATGTCCGGTAGTTAAATGGCTATCTCCTCCCCAGATGTCAGTTACTTTGCCACCTGCTTCTTCAATAAGAAGCGTTCCAGCGGTTACGTCCCAGGGATTCAACGTAATTTCCCAGAAACCATCCAGGCGGCCACAGGCTAAATAGGCCAGATCTAAAGAAGCAGCACCGGCACGCCGAAAGTCACTCACCTTGTGAAATAGTTCGATAAAAGCATCAAAATAGGGCCTGGTTAGATGTTTAGCCCGGAATGGGAAACCCGTAGCAAGCAAACAGAGGGAGAGGTCGGTGGTGTTTGATACATGAATAGCTTCATTATTTAAATAAGCTCCCTTACCACGTTCGGCATGGAATAATTCATTACGGATTGGGTCCAGAACCACACCCACCAAAATCTCTTTACCATACATGAGAGCAATTGAAACCGCAAATATAGGAAAACTGTGAATATAATTTTTAGTACCGTCCAGGGGATCGATAATCCAGAGATAAGTGGTGGTTTCTCGAATTCCACCAGATTCTTCAGCAAGAATCTGATGATCGGGATGGCGTTTAAGGATAAAATCGATGATGGCTTTTTCTGATTCGTGGTCCACTTCGGTGACAAAATCGAATCGTTGTTTGCGATCGACCATCTGACGGGCCTTGCTTTTCATTCGATCAATTAAAATTGACCCGCCCAGTTTTGCTGCTTCAATAGCAGTAGTCAAATAGTCTGATTGTTTCATTCATTTAGCTCCACAATAGTTACACCAATATCGCCCTCATTCCAACCAGCAAATTTTTTACTTTTTACTCTTGGATGATTATTTAAATATTTGGTTAAACCTTTCCGCAAGCGGCCGGTACCTTTTCCGTGGATGATACGAACCTGTTGCCAGCCGGCCAGGAAAGCGTCATCCAGGAATTTATCCACGGCAGGAATGGCTTCATCGACTGTTAACCCTCGCAAATCAATCTCTGGCAACACATCGCTTTTGGGAGCTATTTGAAGGCTCACCGTTCCTGATTCTTTACTTGATTTCTTTCCCCCGGGTCTGGCAAATTTTAATTCACTGAGTGGCACACGAAGTTTTAAATTCTCACTCTGGATCATGACCCTTCCCGAGCTATCCGGTTCAGATACTACCATCCCATAGATTCTTTGTTTCTTCCAGTAAACCCACTGCCCAACCTGAATTTCTTCCGGCAAAATGCCCGACTCGTCTTCAACGCCTTGCTCCTCGACTCTGGTTAATTGATTTTCTATTTCTGATCTTTGTTCGGACAACTCCTGCTTTACTTTTTTGATGACTTTGGGGTGCGCCTGTTTTTCCTTGATTTCTTTAATAGCCTGTTCGACAGCAGCGTTGGCTCGTTTCAGAATTTCCTGCGATTCCAGTAAGGCTTCCTTTTTCAGCCGATTTTGATCACGTTTCAGTGTTTCATATCGTTCCCGATAAAGTTTAACCAAGCCTTCCAATCTTGCTTTTTCGATATCTGTCTCTTCGATCAATTTTTTATAATGGTAAATTTTTTTCTCCAGATCAAGTAGTAGTTCCTGTAATTGACTTTTTTCCCGGCCAATTAATTTTTGTGCGTCTTCTAAAACATTTTCCGGGATTCCCATCCGACGGGCAATTTCAATGGCATAACTTGAACCGGGGATTCCCAGCCTAAATTTATACGTGGGTTGCAAAGTTTCGATATCGAATTCGAGAGAGCCATTTTCCACACCTTCAGTTTGATAGGCAAAATTTTTCAAAGAACCGAGATGTGTGGTAACAATAGTCGTGCAGCCTCTTTTAGTTAATTCCTGCAAAATAGCTACGGCAAGTGCCGAGCCTTCTTCGGGATCAGTACCTACGCCAATTTCATCAATGAGTACCAGACTTTCTTTCCCGGCTTCATTTAAAATCCGGTTCATTCTTTGCATGTGGGAAGTAAAAGTAGAAAGATCCTGCTCAATCGATTGATAATCACCAATATCTGCAAAAATAGATTGAAAGACAGACATTTTGGAGTCTGGATTGGCTGGAATGGGGATGCCTGCTTGTATCATTAAAGTTAGGAGCCCCACTGTTTTTAAAGCCACGGTTTTACCACCGGCATTGGGTCCGGTAATCACTAAAGTATGAAATCCTTCCCCGATTTTAATGTCAAGGGGTGTTACGCCTTCTTCACCGCCCTTGTACAATTGCAATAAAGGGTGCCGACCTCGAATAATTTCGATTACATTATTAGCATTTAATTCTGGTAAATTGCAGTTTAAATCCCTGGCAAAAATAGCTTTGGCATGGATGAAATCAAAATGAGCCAGAATAGATACATTGTTTTCAATAGAAGAGGATTCATTTCGAATCAGGCTTGTTACTTCCTTGAGGATTTTTTTTATTTCTTCCCGTTCTTCTGCTTTCATTCTTAACATTTCATTATGGTGCTCCACCGCCTCCAGAGGTTCGATGAAAAATGTTGCACCGCTGGCAGAGTAATCATGAACCAGACCCTTAACCCTGGATTTGTGCTCGGCTTTCACCGGTAGTACCCAGCGCCCTTCACGAAAGGTAATCAATTCTTCCTGAAGATAACCTTTTTGTGAACAGAGACGTAGCCATTTTTCCATTACTGTACGAATTGAATTTTCCAGTCTATGAATTTCCTTACGAAGATGCTTTAACCGGGGTGTTGCATCGTCTTTTATTTCGAGATTGTCAAAATCAATAACCGCCGCAATGGCATTAACTATTTCTTTACAATCAACTATTCTTTTCGCATGTTCATATAAATTGGGGTATGAATTCTGACGTTGGACAAGATAGGATTTTATCTGCACGGCAGTGCTCAGAGTTCTGGCAATTTGAACTAAAGAATGCGGTTCCAGATAATTACCGGGTACTTTAGCCTTCTTTAAATCTTCTCGTACGTCGGCAATAAAATTTAAAGGGAATGGTTTCTCATATTCCAGGATAGCACGCAATTCGGCTACTTCCTGTAACCTTCGCTGGATAGTTTCCAGATCGGTCATCAATTGCAGATGATCAAACTTTTCTTTGCCAGGAGAGGAAATGGTCCGCTCTTTTAATAAATTGAGGATTTTATCAAATTCCAGTATCTGGTAGAGCTCGCTAAAATCATTCATGTGTAGAATCTGAGTCGGTTGATTTGCTTTGACGATTTTGTGGCTGATTCAGGAGATTTTTTGTTCCCTTTTTTAGGATATCGGGAGAGATTTCCGGTAGACTTTCTTTAAATTCCTGGTAAAAGGATTTTGAATTTGGAAAAACCATCATGATAAAATTAAACAATCCGGGTGCAAAATTTTTAGTTGTTTTATAAAACTTAGACTCGTTGGTGCCCTGTAAGAGTTCCTTGGTAAAGGGCAAAATTGACAAAAACAGAAATAACAGGCTTAGAACCGTGGCTCCTTTTAAAAATCCGATGATCCCACCACCTAATCGATTGAGCCAATCCAGATGTAAGAATTTAAGAAATTTCTGTGAAAGAAAAATAAGTCCCTGAGTGGCCAATAGTACCGCAAAAAAAATTAATAGAAAACCAAGAATGGTTGAAACACCGGAAGGTAGAGTTACAGTCTGGTCAATCCAGTTGGAAAGATCACTCATGTATTTTGTAGCTAAAACTAAGGCAAGAATAATTCCCAGCAGGGTTAAGATTTCATGAATAAATCCCCTCACCAGACCCTTCACAAAGAAGAAAGTAACAACTCCTAAAATTATGAAATCTAAATAATTCATCGGGGATTTGATTGGCGACACTCATAAGAGTGCCCATTAAATTCTCAGGACAGCTTTTTCCGAACCATTTCCTGAACTATTTTTCCCTCTGCTCG
This sequence comes from uncultured Cytophagia bacterium, assembly GCA_964565205.1. Classification (GTDB taxonomy): domain Bacteria; phylum Zhuqueibacterota; class Zhuqueibacteria; order Oceanimicrobiales; family CAZMEG01; genus CAZMEG01. The sequence continues at coordinate 2,194 of CAZMEG010000167.1, read as the reverse complement.
TCCTTTTACTTTGGGCATTACTACCGACATGACCTTGCCCATCTCTTTTAATGAAGTCGCACCTGTCTCAGCAATGGCGTCTGAAATAATTTTTTCTAATTCATCGGTAGTGAGCGGTTGCGGTAAAAAAGAATTAATAATCTCCAGCTCTTGCTGCTCTTTTTCCAGTAAGTCGGTTCGATCGCTTTTCTGATAAAATTCGATAGCTTCTTTTCGTTTTTTAGCGGCTTTAGCCAGAACCTGGATTTCTTCTTCTTCAGTAAGTTCTCGCCTTTTATCGATTTCGACTTCTTTTAATTGGGCTAAAACAGTTCGGAGTGTGGTGAGTTTAATTTTGTCGCCAGCCTTCATGGCTGACTTCATTTCTTCCTGTATTTTATTTTTTAGTGACATATTTCAGTTTCTATGAGTTTTGTAGCATCATTAACTTTCGTTGTTTTCTTCGTGCTGCTGCCATTTTCCGCTTTCTTTTCTCGCTGGGCTTTTCAAAATGTTGTCGTTTGCGGTATTCTGAAAGAATCCCGGCCTTTTCACAGGCCTTATTGAATCTTTTCAGGGCTTTTTCAAAACTTTCCCCTTCACGAACGATAACACTGGGCATGTAATTCAACACCTCCTAACTTTAAACGTTTGAGATTTTTACAGTTAAAAGGGAAGGCTTTTCAAGCCAATTTTGCAATTTATAAATTTATCGATTAAATGCAAGTAAATTTTAACAATTTAATTGCATTTTATATTTTTTTGTTGTATAATGGTTTAAAGTCTCTCTTTTTATAAGGGCCCTGCATTTTAACCGATTCCCATCCTATCAGAGACTTAAAAATATGTAGTTAGATTTAATAAATTAAACTTAATCTAATTTAACCAAGGAGGCAATCATGTCTAATTATGCTTATCCCGAATCATTAGTTTCCACAGACTGGGTGGAACAAAATAGAGAAAAACCCAATCTGGCCATTGTTGAGGTAGATGTAGATACCAAAGCCTATGAGGAGGGTCATGTTCCAGGTGCCATAGGTTGGAACTGGCAAACGCAACTTTGTGATACTGTTCAGCGGGATATTATAGGTAAAAATGACCTGGAAGCTCTGCTGAGTGAAAGTGGAATTAATAATGATACAACAATAGTCTTGTATGGTGACAACAATAACTGGTTTGCAGCCTGGGCGTTCTGGCAGTTAAAAATTTATGGACACAAAGATGTTCGAATTATGAATGGAGGAAGAACAAAATGGCTGGCTGAGGGTAAAGAATTGAGTCAGGATGTTCCCACGCCCCGAAAAACCAATTATCAAGCTCAGGATCCCGATAATTCTATTCGGGCCTTTTTAAACGATGTGCAGGACATGTTTGAATCAGGCAATACGGCATTGGTGGATGTCCGCTCGCCCGATGAATTTACCGGAAAAATATTGTCCCCTCCGGGTCTGCCAGAAACCTGTCAGCGAGGCGGGCACATTCCGGGCGCTGCCAACCTTCCCTGGGGTAAGGCCTGTAATGAGGATGGCACCTTCAAATCAAAAGAAGAACTTCAAGATTTATATGCAAGTAAAGGCGTCACACCCGAGAAAAATATCATCGCTTATTGCCGAATCGGTGAACGATCCAGCCATTCATGGTTTGTGTTAAAATACTTGCTTGGCTATCCCAAAGTTTTAAATTATGATGGTTCCTGGACTGAATGGGGAAATTTAGTGGGAGCACCGGTTGAAAAAGGAGCATGATATGGCAAAAGCGGAAGAGTACCGCATTGAACAACGTACGTTCGCTGGTATAAAAATAAAAATTACCACTTACAAAATCGGGGAGCGGTACTACGCTCATGTGGCCAATGTGGACCCTGGCGCTACCATAGCCCGTTCTGAAGGCAACAGTCGTGAAGAGGCTATCCAGAAGGCTTTGGAGAAGGTCAAAAATAAATTAAGTTAATTCTACTCTTCTTATAAAGTTCCAAATAGCGAAGTGATCTCCCAAATGGAACACACTCGGGAGATCGCTTCACTCTTTATGGCTATCTCTCCCCCAAACTATGCCAATTTTGACACACAATAAAACTTGACACTGAAAAATATAATTACGCAATTACTGTATTGCGAACGTAATATCGTCAAAATAAGTCTTTAATTTTTACCTCTCGTCCCAAAATTTTATTTTGGGACGCCATTGTTGAGAAGCTGGGCTTCGGAGAGGTGAA
>CAZMEG010000166.1:0-7314 GCA_964565205.1 uncultured Cytophagia bacterium | reverse complement strand
AAACAAAAGAATCCTAAATATGATCTGCGGAATAGTTATAAAAAATTTTTAGAATTAAGTATAGTATTCACTTTATTTTTTCTAATATTAACGGTCCAAATTGCCAAGAATTTTTCTTTTACTCCACCTGAGACTGGAAAAGTGAAGATTAAAATAGAAGTGGCTGATATTCCTAAAACCGAGCAACACAGGTTACCCCCTCCACCTGCAAGACCTCAGGTTCCGATTCCTACAGAAAGTGAAGAAATTCCCGAAGATCTTACCATTTCCTCTACCGAACTAAATTTAACAGAAATACCTCCCCCACCACCTCCATTGGAAGAGGAGCTTCCCATTTTTTTTGCTTATGACGAACCCCCTGAGATCATAGGTGGTGTTGCAGCACTCCATAAACATCTCAAATATCCTGAATTAGCCCGTGTGTCTGGTATAGAAGGTATAGTTTATGTGAACGTACTGGTGGGAGTCTCCGGTAAAGCGGAAAAACTGGTGATTCTTAAAGCCAAGCCCCAAAATATTGGCTTTGAAGAAGAAGCCCTAAGAGCTCTCCGCAAAGTGAAGTGGAAGCCTGCCAAACAAAGAGATCGAGCTATCCGTTGCTGGATTTCCGTTCCAGTAAGGTTTGAATTTATTAAATCTTAAATTTATGGACGCTGCATCAAATCAAGAACCGCGGCCGACATAGTTTTAACTCCTGTCTGGATGGTCAATTCTCGAGCCGGAGCAAATTGGCTGGAATGAAGAGAAGGCAATTGCTTCCCTTCTTTTTTATATTTTTCATATTTGACAGGATCTACACTGCCTAACCAGTACATACAGATCGGTATACGAGGCTCTACCCGTCCATATCGACCAAAATCCTCGCCGCCCATGACCGGTTCTGTTTCTATCACGTTTTTTTCTCCAAGCACCTGTTTAAAAACCTTGGCCAATCTTTCGGTTAATTGAGGATCGTTATAAGTAGCCGGTGTATATTCATCCTGTACTGTGACAATAGGCATTCGATCTTCTGGCACACCAGCAGCGATGGCCAGCCCTCTCGTAATTCGTTTAATGGCTTCAATGGTTTGATTTCTTACGGCATCCGAATAGGATCGTAAGGTCAGTTGTAAATGTACCTGGTCAGGTATTATATTGTGCTTGGTGCCTCCGTGAATGGAACCCACCGTTACAACTGCAGGCTCAATGGGTGGAATTTCGCGACTCACAATAGTCTGCAGGGCAAGAATCACCTGAGCGGCAAGGACCACAGGGTCTTTGGTGGTATGTGGATAAGCACCATGTCCTCCTACCCCGCGGATGGTAATGTCCACAGCATCCACATTTGCCAGAGCATACCCACCTCGATAACCCACGGTGCCAGCCGGCAGCCCGGCATTCACGTGTAAAGCCAGGCAGTAATCCGGTCGTGGAAACCGCGTAAATAATCCATCAGCCAGCATGGCCTTTGCACCGGCTCCTTTCTCTTCGGCAGGCTGACCTATCATAACCAGAGTGCCTCTCCAGCTATCTTTCAATGCACTCAACACTCGTGCTGTTCCTATGAACACGGTCATGTGAGCATCGTGGCCACAGGCGTGCATTACTGGTACCTCGTTGCCCTGGTCATCTTTAGTTCTAACTTTACTGGCATATTCCAGACCGGTTTTTTCTTCCACAGGTAAGGCATCAAGATCAGTCCTAACCAGAACTGTGGGGCCCTGGCCATTTTTCAATACCGCTACGAAACCATACCCGCCTACATTTTCGGTTACTTGAAAGCCCAGATTCCTTAATTCTTGCGCCAGTTTAGTGGCCGTGTTTTTTTCATGAAAAGATAATTCAGGGTGTGTATGCAAATAGCGATACAACTGATCTAAATAAGGATATTCTTTTTGCACAAGTTTCTGGATTTTATCCAGGTTTCCCGCAAAACTTATGGGACAATTCCATAAAATGAGGCTTAAAACAAAAGTTAAACTAATGAATTTTTTTGTACGCATGCTACCACCTCCCAATCAAATCATTTTATCAAATTGACCGGTTTGATAATATTCTTTTGTGGTTGAAGCAACCACGCCAGCTAAAAATAATAAACCAACAAGGTTGGGAATGGCCATGATGGCATTAAAAGTATCGCCAATGTACCAAACAATGTTCAAATAGCGACCCGTCATCAATGCGCCAAGAAAGAGCAATATAATGTAACAAATTCGGTAAGATAAAACCGAACGGATGCCAAAGATATATTCCACACATTTCTCGCCATAGTAGGCCCAGCCTATAAGGGTTGTGTAACCAAAAATGAGAGAAGCAAAGGCAATACCCCATCCACCAAAAGGAACAATGGAGTTAAAAGCTTCAGCGGTTAACTGCGTACTGGTTAATCCGCCGGTTTGGGCTAAATTTATACCAATTTGATGAGCGAATTGCATGGCATGTTGAGGCACAGTGGAAACATCGAACGGCTGTCCTGGAATTCTAAGGGCCACGCCAGCCGCAGGAGTCAACCTCCATAATCCGGTCAAAACGATGGATAATGTGGTCAGAGTGTTAACCATCAATGTATCGATAAAAACGCCGGTCATGGCGATGAGACCATTATAGGCCGGATCCGGGGATTTGGCTGCGGCTTGAGCGATGGCTGCCGAACCCATGCCTGCTTCGTTAGAAAGCACACCCCGGCGTACCCCCAGGCTTATGGCTTCTTTAACTGTGGTTCCGATCAAAGCGCCACCGGCGGCTTTAATGGAAAAGGCTGATTTAAAAATTAATACAAACGCGGCCGGAATTTCAGTGAACTTTACAAGGATAATAATCAAAGCCCCGATTAAGTAGAAAATGATCATGAATGGTACCAGACGCTCAGCCACAGCTCCGATACGTTTGATCCCACCAATAATTACCAGCCCCACTAAAAAGGTGATCACTATGGCACTGACCAGTGTCGGTATATGAAATTGTGATTTAAATGCTAAAGCCATGGAATTGGATTGCATCATATTCCCGGTGCCAAACAAAGCCGTCATGCCGCCACAGATGGCAAATAACATGGCCAGTGGTTTGGCAATGGAGGAATTTTTAATACCGTAGCGAATGTAATACATGGGGCCGCCACTCATGGTGCCATCTTCGGCTACTTTTCGATATTTAACTCCCAGGAATCCTTCCGCATATTTTGTTGCCATACCAAATAATGCAGATAACCACATCCAGAAAGGCGCGCCTGGCCCACCGGTAGCAATGGCGGTGGCCACTCCGGCGATATTGCCATTTCCCACAGTTGCGGCCAGGGCCGTCATCAGGGCCGCAAAAGGAGAGATGTCCCCTTCTTCCTTTTCCAGCGATTCTTTCCCCTTTCTTCTTGAACCTTTTAAAACCAGATTTAGAGATAACCCCAGTTTTCTTAATTGAATGATACCAGTCACAAAGGTCAATATAATTCCCGTACCCACCAGAAGGATAATCATCCACTCGCCCCACATAAAGTTGGAAATATTTTTAGACAACCGTAAAAGAGCTTCCAGAAAATCGTGCATCACATTCCTCCACATTTATCCTTAAATTTGAAAAAATAAAAAAGGCGATAGGTTAAACCATATCGCCCGAAATGTATTGGAATTAATTATCATTTTCAAGCAAAAGCTGCTCAAAATCATACAGTCAAAATCACAGGGGATGAGGAATTAAGTCAGCGCTTGCTCTTCTTTTTTAATCTCCTGTGGTTCCAAGCTTTTTAAATAAGCATTGGGATCATGATATAATGCCCCTTTGGGTAACCATTCCCAGAGAGGTCCCAGATCTCTTTTTAACCATTCCACAAAAAATTCAGGAATCTCAGTAGTCTCCTGTTCAAAAAAGTCCCGAAAGCCTTTATCGGTTTTCAGTAAATGAACTACATGCGAATAATAACGTATTCGTCCTATTCCCTGATTGGAGCGTGCACGTAATACATTCATCCATCGCCAGGATGGAGAATGCACGGCTTTAAAACGCCGATAAATGGCTTTCCAGGAAAATGTGTGAGCGGTTAAATCACACAAATATTCAAAAAATTCTACCCACTCATAATTTTTGGGACGCACATTCATAGCATGTTGAGTGTTGAGAAAATGAAATGGGATGGGAATGATACGGTTTTCCCGCTGATATTCTAAATTTAAAGGTGCTGCCTGTCCAAACGCAGAAAGTAATGTGTAAGCCGGGTAAGCACCGGGGGCCAGATCTACAAATAGCTTGGTTAACTCAAACGGATCAGGTCCTTCATCATTATCCAGACCAAATACCAGGTTAGCCTGTAAATAGGGAATATAACTTAAAATCATATTAATATGATCTGCCACCTGTTTAACTTTTTCTATCCCCATTTTTTTACCGGTCTTCGATTTATTACCCATATCAAACCAGGACTCAATACCCGGCATGATGGCCTTAAAACTATTTTTCCGGAGACGTTTTAAATGATCTTCCGAGAGCAGGGATAGACTGCTTTCAGCAAAAAAATCAATGCTACCAGGTGGAACAGCTTCCTCAATAATATCCAGATAGTCATTAAATCGGATACCAAAATTTGGATCATGCCAGCCAACCTTGGGACGTTTAAATTTTGTTAATAAAAAGCGAAGGTCTTCTTTGATTACCTCAAAACTCAAAGGCTGATACGGAATCAAGGCGTCAATGCAAAAATTACAGGTATAGGGACAGCCTAAACTTCCTATCATAGGAACCACTTTCAGTAGAGGCGCTTTTTTCAAAGTAATGTCGATGAACTTCCAGCGTTCTTTCACACCAGGTATATGAGGTGGTTGCTGTTTGGCTGAAAGAAAAATACCAATGGGTCGGTTTTGTACACAATTTTGTAAAATCTCACGGATAATGGATTTGTCCGTAAATCCAACAACATAATCGAAGTATTTAATCGCATCCTGTGGGTAACATCGAGCATGCGGGCCACCGAGTACCGTTACAATCCCTTTGTTGCGAAACATGTTGCTTAAGGCGTAACTCAACTGGGCAGCCTGAGAAAAAGCACTGATGAAAATTATATCTATATCTTCCGGGATTTCTTCGGACAAATCTTCAAAGCCCGTGTAACACATAAAGGTTACATTATGACCCTCTTGCTCGCACCATGCAGCCACGGCCTGTGGCATGATACTGGCAAAATTAGCATGCATGATGCGGCCCCACATGGATCTTGTGGGAGCTTTAGTAACGAGATCTATGATACCTATATTGAGTTTTTTCATGGTACCTCCTGGTAATTCATATATTATAAGATTTATTTTGGGCTTTGACTGTTAATATTTTAAAATTCTCCCTCCAAATATAGCCCATCGAAAAAGAAGGCCTTGAGATCAGACAGTGCCTACTTAGAAGGGTTTAATTAATAATTGATATCAAGATAACAATTTTTACATTTTTGTCAAGTAAATTTTTTCACAAGTTTATAAAAAATAGAAAGATATGTGACATATTGACACGGTCAGGGATTATTAAAATAAAAAAGCCGAGACTTATCGGCCTCGGCTTTGAATTCTGGAGAAGCAGGGGATTAATGAACTTTGACTTCAATCTGCTTGGGTTGCGCAGCTTCGGTCTTGGGCAGATGAATGGTCAGTACACCGTTTTTGTAGTCAGCTTTAATGTTATTTTTATCTACGTCATCGCTCAACCGGAAAGCACGACGGAAAGAACCGTAAGCCCGTTCGCTGCGGTAAAATCCACCGTCTTTTTGTTCACGTTCATATTTCTTTTCGCCTTCTAAAACCAGAGTATTATCCCGTAAGGTTAATTTGAAATCTTTTTTATCCAGGCCGGGCAATTCAGCACTGATGATATATTCTTTATCGCTTTCCTGTACATCAATACGAGGTTCGAAAGTAACCGTACGGGTTGGAAGAATTTCTTCCATATCAAACAGAGGTTCATTAAAGAATTCATCAATCCAGCTTGAAGGACTCCAGATCGAACGAATAGGATTCCATTTAACCAACATATTTATTCACCTCCTTTTTTTATTTTTTCATCTTAAAATTTTCACCCTTGTTTTAGCAAAAGTTATGCCACTTTAATTTTATGAAAAACTGACTGAATATTTAGTCAAATTTCCAGAAACCCGGCGCCCCAATTGTTATATAAGATGTCAATTTGTCCTATTCTCATGAAATTTTGATTTATTTCTTTAAAAAGAATCAACTAATTTTTTAATTACAACAAGGGTGTAATCGTCGACCCGGGGATTCCCGGCATAAAATGTTTCAATATCATCAAGGAGAGTCTCCAGGATTACTTCAGCAGGTTTATCTGATAAAGAAGCCAGTAAATTAAATAAACGCTCTTCTCCATAAAATTCTAATGTGGCCGGATCTTCACCATATCCTGTTAATTGACGGGAGGCTTCCACCAGTCCATCGGTGTAGAAGATCAGAGTATCGCCTGAATTTAGCTTAAGTTCTTTTATTTCGAGATTTTGTTCGAAGATTTTCCCCTGTCTCGCCAATCCGATACCTAAACCCTTAGTTTGAATTTCCTGAGAAATTCCAGACGAAATAAGAATCGGAAAAGTGTGTCCACAGCGAAGGATTTTAATTTTACTCTCTTTTGCATTGAGAGCACCTAAAATGGCTGTTACAAAAATCTGAGGATTTACCTGCGAAGTTGAGAAGTAACGGTTCAAACGAAGCATGATTTCACGAGGATCGCTGGTAAATTGACGGGAATAGCGAATCAGACTGACACATTGCGCCATGTAAAATGCCGCCGAAGTACCTTTACCCGAAACATCACCGATGGCCAGCAAAAACCGGTTATCTTCGAGAGACAGAACATCGTAAAAATCCCCTCCTACTTCATTGGCCGTTTGCATTTTTGCAACAATTTCAAAACCGGGAATAGATGGCAGAGTTTTCGGTAAGATACTTAATTGAACTTCTTTGGCAATTTTTAACTCATGTTCAAGGCGATCTTTTTCGCGCAAATCTTCAATCGTCTTCTTTAGTTGGTTACCCATCTGGTTGAAATGTTCAGCCAGCTCCACAAATTCATCCTGACCCTCCAAACGAACTTTGTAATCCAGGTTTCCAGCAGCAATCTCGCGGATACCTCTTTGTAAATGTCGAAACTTGTGCACGATCATTTGATTGATCTCGGTGCCTAAACTCACCATTCTCCGTATAAGAAGTACATTGATTACAAAGTAAACCACGAGCAGGTAGATGGCATATCGAAATGTGGCGGATTTAAAAAATGCTACGGAAGGGACTAAAACAATATCCAGAGCAAAATAGCCTTTTTGATGCATGGTTCTGTCAAATAAAGGCAGTAAAACCCGTC
>CAZMEG010000165.1:0-7366 GCA_964565205.1 uncultured Cytophagia bacterium | reverse complement strand
GGGCACACCTGTCACACTTTTAACTTAAATGATTTTTATTTAATTTTTTGATTATCAAATAATTAGATTAATATACAATTAATGTCACACCTGCGACACCATTGTCCCACATTTCCGCACATAAATAAAAAGAGGCTGCCCTTACTTTTTCAGGACAGCCTCTTTCCCAACGAATCAGCTCTACTTCAGCACGATCATTTTCTTCACCGCCACGAATTTATTAACCTCCAGTCTGTAGAAATAAAGTCCGGACGACAGATTTTTACCACTCAAGCTGACACGATGATATCCGGCCGGTAATTCTCCGTCAATCAGCGTCATGACTTTTTCACCAAGCGCATTGTAAACACTCAATTTCACATGTCCGCCTTCCTTTAATCCAAAACGAATGGTCGTGGTGGGATTGAATGGATTGGGGAAATTCTGATATAACACATAATTTTCAGGAATTGCCGTTCCATCGCTTACCCGAATAGAAGTCACCAGGAGGGCAATTTCATCTGAAAATTCACTTTCATTACCAGAAAAATCAAAAGCTGATAGGCGGTAATAATAGGTGGTACCTACCTGAACTTCACGATCAACATATTCTGTACCGGTAAGCGTGGCAATGGGTTCAGTGGCTCTGGGGTCGAAACCCGGAGTCGTACTGCGATACAGAGCAAAGTAATTAAAATCTTCATCCACGGGTTCATCCCAGCTGAGCGCAACACCTTCTTCGACTTCAACGGCCACCACATTGGCAGGAGCCTGCGGAGCCAGATTGTCGACTGAATAACCACTGTCCGGCGCTGTGATTGCATAAACCGCCGGTACAGAAGTATGTCCGGAAATTCTGAATACGGACCAGTACATGCCCTCGGTTTTGGTGGAATCAAACAGGGTGGGAGCAATGGCACTGTACTGATCAAATCCTGCCGCTGGAACACTTCCGGCAAAATCCCATAGATCGCCTGCGATAACAACCCGAGTGCCGGTTGTTAAGGTAGTTAAGTCTTTCGGTAATGATTCCAGGGATTCAAACACGGCCCCTTCTTTAGAAGAAGTGGTGGCATTTTGATCATCCACCCGGCGCCAGATGAGATAATTGAGGATGGGATTATCTCCCACACCATCCCCGCCAAACCGTGTCCATACAATCCGAACTTGCTTTCCCTGATCATTGGGCACATCGGAAATGGACAGGATGGTACCAGCGCCCATGGATCCGGTAGTAAGAGCCTGATGGGTTACCCTTAGCAAATTAACTGCAAACTGGAAATTGTGAATCCCGTGGCTACCATCTTCTTCCACAAATTTGTAGTTATAAGCCGCTTTAAGATAGAGCTTTCTTTTCGCTACTTCTTCCGGGGTTAGATCGGGCAAATTGGGATCGTAGTCTTCCTGTGTTACCTCCACTTCAGGACTACCCAGTGGTGGCAATAATTTACCCACCTCCTCCATCATGCCACGCACTTCATCCTGGGCACTTTCAATAACGCCATCTCCATCATAATCTTCTTTGGCTTTGATATCGGCAAAGGTCTGTATATTACCATGGCATTGCTGACAGGCCGCCACGTTGTAGACATCATCGGTTGGATCATCGGGAGTTCCACCGTCCCAGTGCATGGCAAAAGTGTGCTCACCTACATAATCGCGACCCGGTTGACCGGTTCCCGGAGTGGGTGCCATGTGGCAGGTCACACAGGCGTCAGGTACCACTTCTTTGTGATTGGAACTCGGAATATGCATATCGAAAGTGATGGCATTGGTACCGGCAAGCATATCGGCCTGGTTGCTATGGTGGGGTCCATAATGATCATGCCATTCCTGCACATAAACCTCTGCATCACGACGTGACAGATGGCAATTCATACAGAGCTTACCCATGCCACCAAAAGTGAAGGTTTCACCGTTCATTAACGTTACATCGGCCAGACTACGCACCTGATGGGGCAATTGCGCATTGTGGGGATCATGACATACGGCACAGGAAATGAACGGGAAGCCGGTACCCTGCTCAAATGGTACATCCGGATCAATACGATTGACAAACCCATAACCGGAATGGCAGGGAGCACAGGTGGTTCTTTCTGCACCAAAGGCCACATCGCCGGCTGAATGCCCGGAACGTTTCCACTGGATATTTTTCCGGTGGTAGGGTTCTTCTTCATGACATCTTCCACAAGCCCCTTCCTCCAGTGAAACATCCATGAGTTCTTTGTTAAAAGTTTTCTTGTGTTCCCCGGCCGGTCCATGGCAATTTTCACATTGAATGCTCCCTAACTTTGCCAGATCCGGAAAGTTTGTAACCAGATCATCCCAGTTACTTTCCTTTAAAGTATCGGGAAAAGTCCATCCCAGATCGGTGGCTACATCATCAAATCCTCCATTATCCGCAGTTGGCGAAGTATTGTAACCCAGCGTATGACACTCAATGCATCTTTCCGCATAATGAGCACTGGCCACTCCTTCAATCCCCTTCTTGAAAAGAGTTGGATGCTCTGTTTGGACCCATTCGCTCACTTTATCAGTGTGACATGGAGAACAATTGCTCTTGCTCGGATCATTTAGTAATTCAGTCCAGATTCCAACACCAACGTAATTTGAACTGGTAATGGTGAGCGTGGTATCTGAAGTACCAGAAGCCGTGGTAATGCTGAGTTGCACAACATACTGACCGGTTGTATCGGGCACAAATGTGGTTCTCTGAGTGTTCACACTATCCAGAACTGCTGCCGAACCCTCTGGCACACTCACAAGCGACCATTGATAAGCGGTGACTTCCTGACCGGTAGCTTCCTTCCCTAAAAGATAAACCAGTTCTCCTTTTCCAACCGTGGTAAGTCCCTGGGATGGGTGCGTGTCTCTTCCTGCATCATGCAGTTCCTTAGGACTCCACGCCTCCACAACAATAACAGCTTGTGGGGTTTGTGCTGTGCTGGATGTTACCATCATTAGCAACATAGCCAGCAGGGCTAACCAGGTAAATTTGCGTTTCATGGTAACCTCCTCTGTTAGGTTAGGAATTTTTTTTAAATTATAATGACAATTTCTGTACCAGAATCTGGTAAAATTTACATAAAATGAACCAAATTAATTTCTTTAATTTCAATAGGTTAAAAATGTATATTTTAAACTGTCTTTGCATCTTTTAAAGTAGGACAAATTTGTCCCACTTATTAAAAACATGATTATCTAATAATTATATGTTTTTTTGAAATTTATTAAATTGGGGCAATTTTGCCTCTGCTGTGACATGGAAGTCTCGATTTTTTAATTATCAACCCAAATCGCAGAAATTTTTCAGGCCCCTGATGGACGGAATCAAAATAGAGATGCCATCCAGGGCGGATGGCATCTCCCAGGCATCCTGAATGTGAGAGGGAGGGAATCGGGAACTATTTTAGCAACAAAACCTTCTTCACCGCCACAAACTCCCCAGCCTGCAGGCGCACCAGGTACTCCCCGCTGGGCAGCGGAAGCCCATTCCTGTCGCGACCATCCCACGCCACCGCATGGGAACCTGGCTGGTACTTACGGTTCACCAGCGTTTTTACTTCGCGGCCGAGAACGTCGTAAACCCGAATGCTCACCTGCGACCCCTTCGGAACATCGAAGCGCAGCGTGGTGGTGGGGTTGAAGGGGTTGGGATAGTTCTGATAAAGCCTGAACGCTGTTGGAACGTTGCCGGTGTAATCCTGTGCAATTCCAACTGTCGGCGAACCAATTCCCTGGACGAAAACCGAATCAGGAGAACTCGGAGCATTATGTGAAAAAATAATATAGCCCTGGTAATCCTGAGATTGAGTTGGTGTGAAAGTGATGTATACAAATTGGCTATCCGATGGAGCCAACTCAAAAGAAGTCGGCAGAGCTGTGAAATTTGAATTTGTAGATGTTATTGAGGCAACTTCCAGAGCTATATTGCCGGTGCTTACGACCATCACACTATCGACTTTGCTCGAATCAACTGGAATCGTACCAAAGTCGAGGCTTCTGCTGCTAAAATTCACAGCGGCACGTTTTTGCAACCAGGTGCCATTTAAATAGAAAATATCTGTATCTGAATTTTGAACTTCACCCATCCAATCGTAGAAAGCAAAATGAAACGTGGCAGAATCTCCCAGAGCAAAATAGCGAGAGCCCACATACCACCAGCCACTGGTCTGGTCAAAAGTACTAAATTTGAAATCGCCCTCAATGTTATTACCATAATACAGGACGCCCCCAGAAAATGGGCGGGTTTTATAGGTTATATGTACAAAGTCGTTGTTATCAATTGCAATGGCTGGAATATACCCATCATCAGCTATTGCTATCCAATCTTGAAATACTCCGGAAGCATTATTAATATAGCAAATCTCCGGTAAGTCAATCGCAAAAGGTAAACGACATACAATGTGGGCCACGCCTTGACTATCAATCGCAATATCCGGGGAATGCGCATACTCTTCCTCTGGAAAAGATACCATCACAGGTACATTAAAATCACCATTTATATTGTTTGTATAATAAATGTGATCAATGTAGTTAATCTGGTCCCTATCTGTGTAGGCAACGTGAACTCTGCCCCGGGCATCCAGGCAAGAATTATACTCGGTAATAAAATATCCGTCCGTAATAAGCACAGGTTTACCCCAGTCGCCTGTTAAGTTCGTCAGATAGAGTAAACAATCAAAATAATTCTCCGACCCATTCACATATTCAAAGGCATGGAAAGTGAGATGGACCTTTCCCTGAGTATCGCAGTGGATACGAGTCTGATAGGGCATGCTTACGTCTCCTGAATTGAGAACGCCAAATATGCCATCGACCACCAGAATGGGGTTGTTAAAATCCCCGGCCACATTGCTCACGTAATAAATGTCATCTTCAGACAACAGATTTATCTGGTCGCTACTCCTCCGGAATGCGATGTGGGCATGACCGGCTTCATCCACTGCTATGGTAGGCTCTCTGGAATACCAGTCACCGGGCACAGCAATCTTTACAGGTTGAGCGAAACTTCCGCCGATATTGTTGGTGTAGAAAATATCACTGGCTACATTGTCAGGTGCTCCTGCCTGGTAATAGAATCCTGTCCAGGCAATGTGAATATGGTTGTTCTGGTCGACTACGATTGTGGGTTCTGTTTCAATTCTTTGCGGGTTATTTGAGATGTTTGTCAAATTCCCGAATTGTTGTGAAAAAACCGATAGGTTCCCCATTAAAACACATATTGTAATAAAAGCGATCACTGTGTGAAGTTTTTTCCAAATATTCATACTTTATTCCTTACGCTTTTTTATCTTCTTAATTTCGAATATTTTTAAAAATTGGGCACTCCTTATAATAATTCAAAATAGAGATGCCATCCAGAGGGTGGATGGCATCTCCCAGGCATCCTGATTGTGAGAGGGAGGGGGAATCAGGAACTATTTAATCAAAGTCATTTTGCGTGTCTGTTTAAATTCAGGAGTCTCAATTTTGTAAATATAAATTCCGCTGGGTAAGTTGGCGGCATTAAATGAATATCGATATACTCCGGCAGCCATCGGTTTATTATTCAATAGTGTTTTAACTTCTCCACCAAGAATGTCGAAAATCTTTAATGTTACCCGGGTACTTTTTGGAAGATGAAATTCTATAACCGTACTCGGATTAAAAGGATTGGGATAATTTTGTAACAGCTCGAAATGTTTGGGTATCTGTGTACCCCGTTCAGCCACCGAAACCACCATGGAAAGTTTATCCATTTGTTCAGGGGTTAATGGTTCAGCAAATAACATCTGGAGAGTATCGGCGCCAGATTTCAAAAATTCCCATTTCGTAGGATCAAATGGCGAAGTAGGATCGGTAACATCACCTGTGTAGTTAACGAAATCGAATTTCAAAGCCTTTTGCCAATCAGGGGGAATGGGAATGACTCCCTGAGCGAATTCAACTTTCTTCTCTGCCTCATTCCACCTGGTCATTACAATTTCACCGGTCTGGTTATAATTTTGAATCGTTGAAGTAGCGTGACATTCCTTACAATCTCTACCTTCTTTACTAATAGTGTGGCCGGTAAAGGGTGCTAAAGCATAAAAGGTTTTCCCTTGATAGGCCATGGCCATAAAACTGCCTGCAGTAACTTTGTTACTTCCCTGTCGTCTAACCAGAGTGATAAAGCCACCGGTTGGCGGTGGGCCATAAAAGCGTTTTTTCTCAGCTTGAACTTCCGATTCAAAATGGCAATTAAAGCAGGTTGAAACGGTTTGTACATGACAGGCCGTGCAATATACGTCATCTTTGTGAATGTCATGAGCTGTATTACTCACCAATTCGGCTGGGGGGTGACAGCCCTCATTCTCACATGAAACATCCATAGCCCCAGGTTCTAACATGGAGGCATATTGCGTACCATCACCATGCATCTCTCGTTTGGTATGGCAATCTGTACAGACCATTCCATTTGCTCGATGCACATCCGTGTAAATTGGATTAGCTGCTGAAAGTTTTATTTCAGCTCCCTGTCGACTGTGACACCCCAGACAGGTCTCCTGTTTTACCTGAGTACCCTGAGTAAAATCATGACAATCATTACAGCCAGGGGCATAGGTAGCTGGATCGACTGGGGTACCATCCGCAAATGTGGCTGCATGGCACTTCTGGCAGGTTAAATCTGACATAGGAATATTGGTTAAATTCTCAAATCCTCCTTGTGCTTTTCCATACCAGGTAGCTTTTCCCTGTCTGGTAGCATGTAAACTGGTTGAGAAATTCGCTGGATCCTGCGCAAGCAGGACTGCTGGAATAATTAACAGGCTTAATAATAATATCCTCTCTTTGTTCATTTTTTTCTCACCACCTTTCGGTAGTCTAAAATTGAGATTGGCGGCCCGCTTTAAAAACAACCGGGCCGCCCTCCTGGTGCTCACGCCATTTTAGTCTGGGGTTTCCGGGCAATGCTTTCCCAGAAGCTCAACACGGCTGTAATGATCCCTACAATGATCATGTTAGCCGGATGCATGAGGGTAGCACTCAAAATCCCTGATATGATCATCCAGATGCCCAGAATACCAGTGATCACACTCTGCCAAAACTTAGCTGTCCAGAAACCCAGAATGGCCATGAGCACCCCTGCGATGATGTAATTCCATGGAGCATGAAGTCCTGCACCTATGATGCCTGAAACAATTAACCACAGACCGATGATGCCATTTATCCACCCTTGCCACATTTTGCATCACCTCCTGTTTAAGTTTTTTAATTCAGCCTGCGCAGGCCTTAAAAATTATTACATTTATTTAATAGGCAAGCTATATGCCAGAAAAAAGAATTTATGAAATTATTTTTGATTGAGTTAATTATTTAATATTTAAAAAGTTATAAAAATACAAAATGACTTAAAATGATGGGG
>CAZMEG010000164.1:0-7369 GCA_964565205.1 uncultured Cytophagia bacterium | reverse complement strand
ATATAAAATGTAATAAATTTGTTACTTAATGTCAATTTGAATCAATCATTTTTTACAATAACTTCGGTTTTAATGTTGTATTTCTCAATTCTATCGTGCAGCATGACTCTGGAAATACCTAATAAACGCGCGGCTTGCACCTGATTCCCCCCTACCCTTTGCAAAGCCACACTAATAAGTTCTTTTTCAACTCGATTCATGACGGTTTCATAAAGATGCCCATGGTATCGCTCTAAATCTTCGGGAATTATTTGATCAGGGTGACTTGATTGTGCCCTGACGTCTCCCCCCACAGGGCGAAGGTCATCTTTAATAATATCAGGGGTGATTACATTTCCTTTACTGAGTAAAATGGCACGTTTAAGCACATTTTCCAGCTCCCGGACATTCCCAGGCCAATCATACTCCTGTAACAATGCCATAGTTTCTTCTGCCAGAGTCACCGGTTCATGATTTAATAGAGCACAATGTTTGGCAAGGAAATAATCTATAAGTTCGGGCAAATCTTCTTTACGCATCCGTAACGGAGGTAAGTTTATAGTAATGACCCGAATACGGTAATACAGATCTTCACGAAATTTCTTCTCTTCGATTAATTTTTCCAGATTTTGATTGGTGGCGGCAATGATTCGAACATCTACCTTGATGGTTTCATCGCCGCCCAGTCTTTCAAAAGTGCCCTCTTGCAAGACGCGTAATAATTTTGCTTGAGTGGATAGACTCATGTCTCCAATTTCGTCTAAAAATATGGTACCTCCATCTGCCTGCTGGAATTTGCCTATTTTTCTTTTTGTGGCGCCGGTAAAAGCCCCCTTTTCATAACCAAACAATTCGCTTTCCAGTAAAGTCTCAGGAATTGCCGCACAATTAACTGCCAAAAAAGGTTTATTGGCCCTGTGACTGTGCTGATAAATAGCCCGGGCGACCAGTTCTTTGCCGGTACCGCTCTCACCCACCAGCAATACATTTGCATCGCTTGCAGCCACTCGACCAATCATTTTACAGACTTCCTGAATGGCCGGACTGTTACCTATAATGTAATCATACGACCAGTCCTGTGATTCTCTTCTCTGCAACATTACTTCTTTTCGCATGAGCCGCCCCACTTCCAGGGCTTCATCGATGAGAGCTTTTATTTTAGGGATATCGAAAGGCTTTTCGATATACTCATAGGCCCCATATTTCATAGCCATAATCACTCTTTCACTGGTGCTGTAGGCGGTAATAACTAAAACGGGCGTTTTAGGAGCAATCTGTTTTATTTGTTTCAAAATTTCCAGGCCGGAAATATCAGGCATCTGAATGTCAAGAAGTACCAGGTCTGGTTCGTGTTGCTTGATCTTCCTGATGGCTTCGTTGCCGTTCTGCGCACCCACAACCTGGTAATCTGGCTCACGCAACAATTTTTTAAACGAATAACGAACGCTCTCTTCATCATCAACAACCAGTATCTTATACATATATCTCTTCCCTCCTTAGTGGCAATTTCACCGTAAAGGTGGCACCCCCATGGGGATTGTTGTCTGCTTCAATCCATCCTCCGTGACGATGCAAAATCTGGAATGCAATGGATAAACCAAGACCGATTCCCTCTTCTCGGCCACTTACAAACGGATCAAACAAAGTGTCTTTCAATTCCTCCGGAATCCCGCAACCGGTATCAATGATTTTTATTTGAACCCAATCTCTTTGCCCATCATGAGTATTCTGAGAATATACGTTCGTTTTTATGGTTAATTTGCCGCCCTTCGGCATAGAATCCATAGCATTCAATATAAGATTCATAATAACCTGTTTCATCTGATCAGAGTCGGCATAAATTAAATCAAGGTTCGGATCATAATCCTCATTGAGTTCAATACCTGTCTTGCGTAAACGTGGTTCCAGTAACTTAATCGTTTCATGAATCAACTGTTTTAAATCCACGGCAACAAATTGTGGATCGGGAGGTCTGGCAAATTGTAAGAAGTTATGTACAAAGCGCTCCATACGGTCAATTTCTTTTATGATTACTTCAAGATCCTGAGCCTTTTCTCCGTTGTTTTCACTTAACTCTTCACGCATAGAATAAATAAGCATTTTTATCGCGGTCAAGGGATTACGAATTTCATGGGCCACTCCAGCAGCCGCTCGTCCAAAGGCAGCTAATTTTTCTGCCTGTGCCAATAGTTTTCGATTTTTTTCTAAATCTGAGGTTGTAGCATTTATTCGGTTAATAAGCTCCAGAACATGATGATCCAGGTCGGCCAGATTTGTATTACGACCAACGTGCCAGCGTTCAATCAGTTCTCCATTGCTTGAACCTCGTACCTTTAGCACCAATTCATATATGGGTTTGACGACACTTTTTGAAATTATCAGGCCAAGCACTACACCGAGAATTAGACCTCCGAGACCCATCACATACATAGTCCCTCGGATAATTTGATTGGAATACCCCATTTTTTGTTCGATATTCAAAATGGCCCCTTCATTTAAGGCAACCAGTCGTTCACAATTCACATAAATAGCATCAAATAATTGTTGACCTTTGGCCTGTAAAAGGAGTTTGGATCGATCAGGTTGATTTGTAACTTCCCACAAAAATTTTTCAAATTTAAAAAATAATTTTTCTATTTCGCTAATAATTTGATTTTCTTCCGGTTCTATGGCAAGATTTTTTGCTTTGTTAATCCATTTAAGACATTCATTTTTATATTGAACCATTTGAGAAATCCATTGGGCATTTCCATCAATAGAATATTTTAGCGCCATATCGCGCATGCGAAACAATGAAACTTCTAATTTTTGGGCTGTGTTAAGTCTCAACAAATCTTGTTTGAATAATTGGGTCGTAGTTTTTTGTAGATGATGTGTATGAAAAACAATACCACTTCCGATAATGAGGATTAACACAATGATGATAATACCTGCCAGTTGTTTGGAATAAATGCGTCGTAACCTCATAATAGTTTTTCTTAATTTTTTTTAAAATTTGTTATTGGGTAAGTCATTTGAAATAACTTTAAAAAATTCGAGAGAGTTCCTTTCAAGAAAATTCTTACCATACAAAAAAATTTTGAGTGTAAAAAATTTAGTCATTTTATCAAAATTATTTACAAAAGAACATTATTTTTGAAGGCATGGCTTTGATAAATGATTAGTGCTAATATTTTAATAATCAAACAATTACATAGTGTTTTTCATTTTTGGCATGTAATTTGAGAATTCTAAAATCAAAATAAAGGATTAAACCAAACAAAAGGAGGTGAGATGAAGATGTTAAAAAATGGTTTCGTAGCAGCTTTGATACTTGCTTTTCTAATGGCTTTTACAGCAGTAGCTAATGCTGATGAATGGACGACCTCACGTATGAGATTAAATATATGGGGAAATGGAAGTACCGTAGTAGGAGGTAGCTTTACCCCTGCATTACAGACCTCGGATGTAGTGGGTAGCGGTCCAAGTTTTGCAATTTCCTGGCAGTACAATCCGTTCCATAGTCTGGGGTTTGAAATAGGGTATCAACTTTCCTGGATGGATTTTGAAAAAGAATTCAGAACTGAAGAGGGAAAAACCCCGGCTTTTGTGGTTCATCAAATTACTTTAGCGGGTAAATATAACTTTGGCGATTTAATCAGCCCGGATGCTCGAATTAGACCTTTTATCAGTGCTGGTATAGGACTGTATCCTTTCCGGTTCACGGAAGACGGTTTAGGTGGAGATACTCAGGTACTGCCAAATGGTAATAAATTTGAGAAAACCAGCTTTGGGCTCAATACGGGTGCGGGCATCGAAATTCGAGCTCTCAACAGATTATCGATTATTGGTGGAGTTCGCTACCACTATTTATTTGCCAAGGATGACGATAAATTTGGGGCCGATAGTGGATTCAAGAATCAAGGATTATTGAATTATGGCATAGGCCTCTCTTATCATTTACCAATTCATTAAAAAATTTGGGCTCTGGCTGTACTCTAAGCAGCCAGAGCTCTTTTTTAATAAATAATTTTTAAAAAAATTAAAAAACAATGAAAGGAGGAGGAGAGTATGAAGAAAAATGTAAGAATCCCGTTAATCATTGGAGTGGGGGTTTTAGTTTTAGTGGCCATCTTTTATTCAACTATATTCAGCAAGGATTCAACTCTTGAGAAAAACAAAGCCGTAGTGCGCAATTTATTTGAAAAAGTTATTAATACTGGTAAAATTGATTTAGCTGACAAATATGTGGCTAAAAATATTAAAGCCCATGAACCACTTCTTACTGATGAAAAAGTTAACCAGGGTCTTGCAGGCTTTAAAGAATGGGTTCAGTCTTACAGAAAAGCATTTCCAGATCTGAAGTTCAGAATTGAAGACTTGATTGCGGAGAACAACATGGTGGCGGTGCGCTTTACAATGACCGGTACCCATAAAGGCGAATTCATGGGCTGGAAGCCAACCAATAAAAACTTCACGGTTAGCGGAATTGATATCTTACGTCTGAAAGATGGTAAATGTGTGGAACACTGGAATCAAACCGATATGCTGGGTCTGTTAAAGCAGTTAGGTATATTTGAACCTGCGAAACTCTCTGCTGCTAATTATCAAACTAAGGAAGTTGCTCAAACTAAATAATTGATGTCAAGGGGCAGGGCGAAGGGCGGTCCTGCCCCGCTTCGTGTTTTGTTTTACTTCACAGCTACCTCTCTGAAATTGAGATTTCACCTCCCCCGTAGAATAAATCTTGATTTTCTGTAAAATTTTTTTTACATATTCGCCATATTATCTGGAATTGACTTTTGTGGAAATATAAAATTTTATTTGCTGGTTGCATTAGGAACAAAAAAGAAGGATAAAATATGATTAGACGTTTCTGGATTCCACTCCTGATAGGGTTACTGGCTCAATCGATTTTGGCTATGCCCAATGATACGCTGTCAGTACAAACTATTTTAATGGACGGGATTGAAGCCGGGCGCAAAAAAGATTTCAATACGGCCAAACAGAAATTTGAACAGGCACTTAACTACTGGCAAACCAGTGCCAGCGCACACCTTTATTTGCAAATATTAAAAGATGCCAGCGAAAAAAAGATTAAAAATAAATATGCCACCGAAATATTCAAGGCACTTAACGAACAAAATCTTGCACGTCATAAAAAGGCTTTAAAAAGAATTTCAAAAGTCATCAAGAAAAATAAAGAGTATTTCCCTGCCTATATTGTGCAGGGTGGCATTTACACAAGTCAGGAAAATTATGCAAAAGCAGAAGAAGCTTACACTCAAGCTATTAATTTAGCTCCCAACTCTGTCTTACCCTGGCTTTTTAGGGGAAAGTATTACGGTAAAACAGAACAATTTAAAAAAGCCGTGGATGACTACACCCAGGCTCTCCAGTTAGCTACCTGGCCCATAGAATTTTTTGAGCGTGGCTTTGTTTATTGCTTATTGAAAGAATATGATGAAGCCATCACTGATTTTGAAAAAGCTTTTGTAAAATATCCGCAATGGCAAAATAGCACAGTGGTTTATGAAGCCTATCATAATCGAGGGGTGCAACGCCTGAATGGTAATGCATATCACGGAGCCGTCTCGGATTTTTCTCATGCTATTCAAATTAACCCGGATTATTTATCGTCTTATTTAAACCGGGGTATTGCTTTCAAGCATCTTAAGAAATACCAAAAAGCCATTGAAGATTTTAATTTCTGCCTCGCCAGAAAACCTGATTTTAGAGAAGCCTATTATAATCGAGGTTTAACCTATTTTGAACAGCGCGCTTACAGTAAAGCTGCAGATGATTTTAGAAAAGCCCTGGAATATGCTCCTGATGATGTAAGTGTGCAGTTCAAGCTGGCCGAATGTTATTACAATAGCCGCAAATATAAACGGGCTGTAGTGCATTTTAATCGGGTGCTGAAATTAAACCCCTCCTATTTTTGGGCCTACTACTGGAAAGGATATGCACTTGAAGGATTAAAACGCAGGCAGCAGGCTATCTCTGCTTTTCAAAAATTTATTTCTCTGGCACCAAAGCAGTACTACAAGCAAATTGCCCATGCCAAAGTAGAAATAAGGAAACTGGGTGGATCAGTGAGATAGATTAGATTAGTCGTCCGGGGCAAAATTTAAGCCGCAGTCGGGACACTTCGGTTGTTGATTGGTTGGTGCATGGCAGGCAGGACAAATCGACGGCACTTCAAAAGACAAACCCGACTGGGCATCGGATAAATAACAATCCAGAACCTCTCGGGCTTTTTCAACGTCTTCTTCTAACACCTGTATTTCAACAGGTCCTGTGACAACATTAAACCCGGTACCAGTTTGTCCCCAACCAAACAGGTTTTGAACCCCGGCTCCTTTTGAAAAACATTTAATGCCGTTGCTTTCTAAAAGGGACACAATGAGCAAACGATCAGCTTCATTGAATGGAATGTAAATGGTAACCAGATTTGAATAAACAAACTTGAAATCCTTAAGCGAAATAGTTTTCTTACAGACTAAACAAACCTTAGATTTCTTTTTCAGGTCTTCTTCTGTCAAGTCAACCTTAACGTTGCAATAAGGGCAATCAATCGATTTAGCTATCATCGTTATCCTGGATTATTTATAAACTTTGTTGCATAAAATTTGAATTTAAATTAAATAAAAATCACAAAAATTTCCAGAGAAAAAAACAAAAAATAGTTGATTTTCCTGACCAGTATGAATAAATTTTAAAACAATGAAGGAACCTGTTCTTTTAATAAAGGTATAAATTTCAATGAAATGGGGACGAAATGGATTCGACGGGGGTCGAGGAGCTAAGGATAGCATGCCGAGGTTTTATCAGTACCTCGTAAAAAAACTGATAGCTAAATGTAAACGCAGACAATTATGCGTATGCTCTGGCTGCCTAATTAAAAGGCAGCCCGCTCATTTAGATCTGGCCACAGGGTCTAAATTGAGCGTCGGTAATGTGGCTATGCCGAACATCTTGCCTGGGGGTGTTCGGTGAAAAATTACCGGGCTGGTCTTCACAGGCTTTGTTTGTTGGGCCTGTGAAGATGAGATTTAACCAACAAACTAAGCATGTAGAAGTCCTTAGTGACAGGCCCTCGGACGTGGGTTCGATTCCCACCGTCTCCACTATTTTTTAAGCCATTCTCCCTAATATGATTTCACTAAACCCACCCCTTCGAGACTGTTGAAAATTCAAAAAATCCGAAGGCGTCCTCGCTGAGGACCGACAACCACTAACCTGTTGCAGGGAACTCGGCGAGACGCTTTCGCGCTTGACTTTTTTAGCCTCAGGGAAACTTTAATTCTATGCAACAGCATTACTCCTTCTACGATAATTAAATTTTGTGAAACCATATTATAAAAATTAAAAAAACATTGGTAGGGAAATAGATTTTTGTGTATTATTG
>CAZMEG010000163.1:0-7371 GCA_964565205.1 uncultured Cytophagia bacterium | reverse complement strand
GATAAGACCGTTACAATTGGTCCGGTGGAAGCTAACTTCTATTTCTATGTACAGAATTTGCTTAACACCAAAAACGTGATCAATGTATATCAACGTACTGGAAACGCCGAAGACGATGGCTTCTTAACCAATCCAGATCTTAGCGCCGAGATCGTAGCCGGGGCCGGTCAACCTTATGTGGAACTGTATCGGTTGATTAACCTGGCGGATCGTCAGCATCAGTGGGCATTAAATGGTGTGGATCTGTTTGGTACGCCTCGTCAATTTCGTTTTGGTGTAAGTTTTGAATATTAAAAGAGTGATGGAGTGATGGAGACATGGAGGGAAGAAGTTTTGATGTTTTCCAGCTCCATCACTCCAGAACTTCAATATTATGTAAAAGGGAATTAACCTAATAACAAATGTGAGGGTGAGATAGCTATGAAGAAACTTTCAGGATTTATGGCATTCGTGGTAGCCACCGTCTTTATGACCGGGGCAATCATCTTTGCCCACGATGGAGGTCTGGTCAAAAACCGTGATCTTGGCCTCAATAAAACGACGGGGAGTCCACGATCAACGCTTCTAAATATTAATAACATGGCACACTGGTTCCGGGCTGATGGTTGGTCTGCACGTGACCCCAGAACCGGTAACGCTGGTGTGGTATTTCCCAGAGGAATTAGCAGCCAGTTAGCCGTGATTTTCCAGGACGGCCTCATATGGGGTGGTCTGGTACAGGATGGTCAAACACCGGAATTGCGTGTGGGTGGTCAGACCTATAACATCGGAACGGTTGAAGGAAGAATCGTTTCCCAAGGTGTGGCCGAAAACCCCAATGCAGACGATGTACGCATTTATAGAGTCCGTCGCGATTTCAACACGGCTGATCTTTCTCTGGATGCAAAGGAATTGGGTTTAAGCGAAGACGAAGTCCGTGCCCAATATGCTAAAGATTGGGCAGAATGGCCGTGGGAAAAGGGTGCGCCCTGGACCGGCATTAACAACCAGCTTGACGGAGGTTATCTGGGCCCGGATGGAGAAACCATTATTGGTGCCGGTAACGGTGTCTTAGATCGGGGTGAAGACCAGAACAGCAACGGTAAACTGGATCCGGGTGAAGATGCCAATGGAAACGGGGTGCTGGACGGTGAGTTCCCGGGAATTGCTGGCGCCCAGCAGGTAGTCTGGACCGTAGCCAATGACCTTTCCCCAGGTGCTACTCAGGGTCTTTATGGTTCACCTCCCATCGGTCTGGAAATGCAACTGGCGGCCTGGGGTTACTTACGCCAGGATGCTTTAGGAAACATGATTTTTAAGCAGTTCAAGCTTATTTATAAAGGTACTTCTAACACACCAAGCAACGCTCAGATCAATCAAATGTATTTGTGCCAGTGGTCCGATCCTGACCTGGGTACATATACAGACGACTTTGTGGGTGTGGATACTACTTTATCGCTGGCCTATGTTTACAACTCCAGCTCTATTGATAATATTTATAACAGCTTTGGTTTTCCACCGCCAGCAGCCGGTTATGACTTCTTTCAGGGTGTGCTGGTACCCGGACAGCCTGGCCAGGATTTAAATAAAAACGGTATCGATGACGCAGAGGATACAGGTATTTTCAACCTGAAAAAAACCCGAACCGGCTTAATCAATCTGCCCATGACCTCTTTTGGTTATTTCGCCGCCGGTGCCTCCTTCTCTGACCCTGGTCCTCTGGGTTCCTATGAAGGTACCATCGAATGGTGGAATCTGTTGCGTGGATTCTTGCCACAAAGTGATCCAAACAATCCAGAGCCCTTCCCAACCTCAACAGGCGAAGTTACCAAATTCCCGTTGAATGGGGATCCGGTCACGGGTACCGGAGATATAGATGGAATCATCCTGCCACCTGGAGATCGTCGTATGCTGGAAGTAACCGGACCCTTTACCATGGCTCTGGGTGATACGCAGGAAGTCGTCGTATCTCTGATTGCAGCTATCGGTAGTGATCGTCTTTCCAGCGTTCAGGTGTTAAAATTTTTCGACCGAACGGCTCAGGCTACCTTTGACAATTTGTTCCAGGTGCCAAGAGCGCCGGCAGCTCCAAAGGTAAAAGCCATCGGTCTTGATGGAGAAATTGTCCTGAACTGGGGATTTGATCCGGCTGCGGTGAAAGAAACCGAAAGCCAGGACGAACTGGGATTTCGTTTTGAAGGATATAATGTCTATCAATTAAAGACGCCTTCTCCGGATCTTTCACCGGATAATGCCATTAAACTGGCAACATTTGATAAAATTAACGAAGTTACCACCATCCTTTCGGAAGACTTTGATGTGAATGCCGGTGTGATTATTCAAAGACCGGTTCAGGTTGGTAAAAATACCGGTATAAAACGATTCTTCAGAGTAACCGAAGACGCTTTTCGTGATCGACCGCTTTCCAATGATCAGGATTTCTTTTTCGCTGTAACGGCCTATAACGTTACTCTCGATCCTGAACAAACAACCAAATCACTGGAAAGTCCGCCGATTATCATAACGGTAAGACCGCAAAAACCAAAAGTCGGAGTCCGTTATCACGCTGCGTTTGGCGATACCATCGATGTGGAGCATGTCGGAGGCAGTGATGGTAGCGTAGTCGTTAAGGTGGTAGATCCTACGGCTATTACAGGGCACGACTATAAAGTTGTGTTTGGTAAAAAGAAAATCGGGGTAGATGAAGAAGGTAATGATATATTCGAGGATGTATGGCATTTACTCGATGTCACCACCGGCGACACCGTTTTGAAAGATCAGACCAAACAAATCACAGATCCTTCCGATGAGGAGTTCCTGACAGCAGATGGTTTGTTCATTCAGGTATTCGGCGCTCCCAAAGACGCCAAACGTACTCCCAACGGTAGCCCGGCTCTTATTGAAGTGGCCGGTCCCAATGGTCCACTTACTCCCGATGATTACGATTCCCAGGGTGCTCCCTTTGGTGGTAATCTGGTCTGGCATAGCTTAAATGCTGCAGTAGATGGACCCCGCTGGTATGTAAGTGCAGGCGGTGGCTCTGGTACTGAGAGCCGACTCTTGCGAAATAACAACATTGGTAATGCTGTGCCGTTTGACCTGGAGATGCGCTTTACCGAACAGGGAAGCATCATGTGGTGGGCCTTCGATAACGGCGAATTAGGTCCTGTCCCATTTGAACTCTGGAATGTTGGTGTCGGCACCTTCGATGATCCCAGCGATGATAAGCAACTGATTCCGATTTCCTTCTCCGGTGGAAATACCCCTGGCGTTTATGATTTCGTAAATACTGATAATTTCTTTGGCGCTACAAAGTGTTCAGACTGGACCTACTGGTATGACGGTGATTTCGATGCATTCATTGCCGATGCCGCCGATGGTGTTCTCGATAGCGATCCTACCACTGTTGAGTACTTAGCTCGTATGATTATTTGTGACGCTGCCGAGTTTGGATTTCCGGGCTTGGAAGGTAATCCTCCGGGAGTTGGCACAGTCATTCGCGTATTCACCACGAAGCCGAATTCACCGGCAGATGAGTTTATGTTCTCTACCGCTCAATTTGCCAAGACCGAAGATAATACTCTGAAAAAGAAAGACGCTATGGAATTGATTAACGTATTCCCCAATCCTTATCTCGGCGTGAATAGGTTAGAGAACAGTCAACAGAACAAGTTTGTACGCTTTAATCATCTGCCCGACCAGGCGACCATTCGTATCTTTAATCTCGCTGGAACACTGGTAAAAACAATCGAGAAAAACGATCCAGGCCAGTGGGCCGATTGGGATTTGAAGAACGAAAAAGGTTTGCCTGTGGCCAGTGGTCTCTATCTCGCACATATCGAGATGCCAGGGATTGGAGAGAAGACATTAAAACTGGTGATTATTCAGGAACAACAGTTCTTGCGAACCTTCTAAAAAGGAGAATTATCACAGGGCTGTTCGCTTGACAAAAGCAAAGCGAACAGCCTAAAAATAAAATTTAAAATGAATGAAAAAGATATTAATGAAGGAGAAGTGCTATGAAATATAAGATGTTTTCCGTTCTAAGTGTGGCGTTGGTGTTACTTCTCTTCTTTAGCCTGAATAGTTATGCCGGTAACCGGGATAAAGCCGGAACTGCCGCCGCACCCGAATTATTAATCCCGGTGGGTGCCAGAGACCTTGCTATGGGAGGTTCCACCATTGCCTTTACCAGTGGTATCGAAGCTATTTACTGGAACCCGGCCGGATTGGCTCGTTCACAGTACAATGCTGACGCTATGTTTTCACACATGACTTATCTGGCTGATATTGATATTAATTACCTGGCTGTAGCTGGTAAATTCGGTAATTTTGGTACAGTGGGTTTTAGCCTGAAAAGTCTCGCAATCGGTGATATTCCCATTACCACCGAGGATTTTCCAGATGGTACAGGTGGTGTGTTGTCACCAACCTTTTTCACGGTAGGAATAACCTATTCTAAAATACTCAGCGATCGCGTGTCAGTAGGTTTTACAGCCAATGTAATTAATGAAAATTTTTCCGAGGCTCGTGTAAGTGCAACCGGTTTCGCCTTTAGCGCTGGTGTTCAATATCAAAATCTTGGTGGTATTGAGGGCCTGGATATCGGTGTAGCCGTTAAGAATATTGGTCCGCAGATGGGATTTTCCGGTTCTGGTTTGCTCAGACAGGGTCTTATCGACGATACTAATCGGGGCTCTTCCTTCATTGAAGTTGAAGGTGCTACAGACGAATTACCCTCAATTATTGAAATAGGTGGAGGCTATACGATTAATGCTGGTGAAATGAGCAAAGTTAGACTGGCCGGAATGTTCCAGAATCAGAACTTTTCAGATGATCAGGCTCGTTTCGGTATCGAATATGAATATAACGATACTTTCTTCCTGCGTGGTGGATTCAATTCGGCTCCCGATGCTCCTAAAGACAACTTCATTTTTGGTGCGACCCTTGGTGCTGGAATTCATGTGGTCTTAGGTGGCGTGGATGTTCGTGCTGACTACGGCTGGATGCAAACGGATTTCTTTGATAATCAAAATGCCTTTTCTATTAAGTTAGGCTTCTAAAATTTTTGATTATCAAATTAAAAGGGTTGAGGATAAATTTTATCTTCAACCCTTTTTTATTGCATATTCCATAAATTATATTTAAATTTTTCCCGGAATAATTTTTAAGCAAATATGTATAAAAAATAACTTACCCATTAAACTTTTAAACGAGAGTGGTCACCATGAAAAGGATCAAACATTATCATTGCCATTTACCGGGTGTCATGGTCTTGATTTTTATGGTCCATAGCCTTTTTGCCCAGGGGGGGATTCCTTTAAGTGTTGATATGGCCCAATTTCGGGATGCAAAAAATAATCCCTATTTAGAGATTTATTATGCGGTACCGGATAATGCGATACATTACATTAAAAATGACCGGGGTCTGTATGTTTCCAAAGCTGTGATGGATTTAATGATATACAAGGGCGATTCACTTTGGGCTAATAAAGTCTGGAAAGTAGAAAAAACTCGCCAGGATAGCCTGGAACTCGAAAAGAGCCGACAAATGATCGATATGTTTCGATACTTCCTTGATGAACCAACCACCTACCGTGTGGTCATGCACATTCGAGATTTGACCCAGGAAAATCGCATCGATAGCATAGAAACCGAAATCCATTGCCGTATGTTCTCAGATAAAAGCCTGGAGTTAAGCGATGTACAGTTAGCCTCTAAGATTCAAAAAGCAAGTCCTGGGTCTTCCAATGTATTTAATAAACGAAATTATGAAGTAATCCCTAATCCCACCCTAATTTTTGGTGAGAACGCACCTGTCCTCTACTATTATTTTGAAGTTTATAATGTAATG
Source organism: uncultured Cytophagia bacterium (assembly GCA_964565205.1). GTDB lineage: Bacteria > Zhuqueibacterota > Zhuqueibacteria > Oceanimicrobiales > CAZMEG01 > CAZMEG01. Next base: position 1,538 of record CAZMEG010000163.1, on the reverse strand, counting down.
AAAAATGTCCCGGGGAATATTTACAAATGTATGGCTTTTCTAAAAGATGCGAGTGGCAAAGTGGTTGAGGGACTGGGAAGCCCGTCAAGAACAAAAAGAAAACGCTATGATAACACCGTAGAAATGGGGATCATTAATGTTTCGAAATTACCTTCAGGTCAATATTATTTTGTTTACGGCGTATCTGACTCCAGCGGAAACCTGATTAAAACCAGAGAGAAAAAAATTTTCATCTATAATCCTTCCATTGCCGGTACTACATTGGCTAAAAGAACCGGCGTCATCAAAAGTGGCTCATTTGGCGAACTTGACACCATGAACGAGGAGGCATTAGACCAGGAATTTAAATATATGCGTTATATCACCAGCAAAGAGGACCGTAATTTCTATAAAAATTTAACCAACTTACAGGCCAAAAGAGAATTTATTTACTCCCTGTGGAATTCTTACCAGAACGCCGAAGGGGTGGACCCCATGACCTTTCGAAAAATATATTTAGGAAGAATTCAGGAAGCCAATAATAGATACCAGGAGTCTGGCAAAAAAGGCTGGGAAACCGATAGAGGTCGTGTTTTTGTGTTATATGGAGCCCCTACCAATATTGAAAGATTTCCTAATTCACCGCAAAACAAACCTTATCAAATCTGGACCTATGATTATTTAAGAGGCCAGGGCGGTGTGGTATTTATATTTGCCGACCGTTTCGGTTTTAATAAATATGAATTACTGCATTCCACATTACGTGGCGAACTGCAGGACCCCTTCTGGCGCCGCTATATTTTAGTTGGACCTCAACAGCAAATCGAATCTGGAATTATTCGAAGATAAGTTATGAACATTAAAACATTTCCAATTGCAGCAATACTGTTTTTAACCATTTCAATAAATTGTGGTAAACAGGTTAAGCCTACAGTTGTGCCTCCCATGGAGGGGACTGTTCTACATTTTCGCGGGTATGTGACCAACGCTAAAGGTGAATTAACCAGTGAGATTTATTTTTTTAACCGCTATTATTCTCATGAAGATACGTTAAATGGGATACCGGTTCATGTAAGCTATTCCAACCATGACAAAATTTTTTATTATACCGACAAAAAAGGCACGGTCAGGCAATATATGATTTTAGATCTGAGCGACAAAATATTGCCTTATAAATATTTTACCCAAAAACCAACGAGGATTTCATACTGGGAAACTCTTCTGAAGATGGATCATGGTAAAGGAACAGAATGGCAGGTTAAGATTGACACCACTTTTAATGCCGTGAATGAAAAAGGAAAACAGGTTAAAATAAGATATTATTACTTAGCCAAAGCAAAATATAATGGCTGGAGTAAAGCTTTTATTCCAGAGACACAAAAATGGGAAAAGGTACTGGATACTTACTGGTACAAAATAGACCATTTTATAGTCAATCAAACCTCGGGAGATACACTTTTTATTAAACGCGGCAATGCCCACCATTACTTTTCACCGGAAAAAGGGCTGATCAAATATATCACAGATTATAAAAAGAAAGAAAAAGACCAGGATTATAT
>CAZMEG010000162.1:0-7375 GCA_964565205.1 uncultured Cytophagia bacterium | reverse complement strand
AAATATGATCAGCTCAAGAATAAAAGCTTTGATCTGGTATTAGTTTATCACGGGATTAATGAAGTAAGAGCTAATAATTGTCCGGAAGAAGTATTTAGATGTGATTACTCCCATTACAAATGGTATAGATTAATCAATCAAATTAAGGCCCACAATGAAATTAATTTTGTAACATTCCCCTATGTATTTGATCTGGCATTTCTACAATTGAAAGAATTAATTTTCCCACCAGCCATTGTACCTGGACATGCTCCACGTAAAGATTGGATCAAGTATGGGACCGTCATAAAGACCAGGAAATCATTCAGCCGCAATTTAAAAAAAATTATCACCCTTAGTAGAAATAAACATGAACCCATTATCTTACTTACGTTTGCTTATTATGTGCCCGCCGATTATAGCCTGGATAAATTTAACAAAAAGATGCTTGATTATGGACAGCATCGTTCTCCTATTGAAATCTGGGGTACTCCCAAGAATGTAGTAAAAGGTATAAAGGTTCACAATCAGGTTGTGAAAACACTCGCTCATAATTTTGGGACTTACTTTGTGGATATGGAAAAGTTGATTCCAAAGCAAGGGAAATATTTTGAAGATATATGCCATTTAACCCATGCTGGGTCAGAGAAATTTGTTGAAAATATTTTTCCTCTCGTTGAAAGACTTTACCTTTCTTATAAGCATGATACCACACTCATGGTTACTCATATAAATAACAATATGGTAACAAAAATAAAGTAAATGCACAAAATCAAAAAAGTGCTCTTTCGAAAATCTTTTTGAAACAGTCAGTTAAGTGCCTTAAATCCCTTTTCCGCTCACGCTGGTAATAGTTTTGCAAAAATGAGTATTTTCAAATTCAAAAAAGAAATCTATTTTTCTGCCATTTTGACTCTGATATTTTTCTTTTTTCTGGAATCGGTTGCGTATTTGATCGAGGTGGTCAAACCAGAATTTAATATTTCTTCCAGATCGAAAGGGGTTTATAGAATATTTATTTACGGGGGCTCAACAGTGGCTGGTTTGCCTATTCGACAATGGGGTTTTGTAGCTCAATTTAAATTCTGGCTCCGTAAATTACATCCTGAAAGAACCATAGAAATTTATAATTTTGGCAAACCGGCCGCTTCATCAGATTATGTTCGGTATTCTTTAGAGAAGACAATTTCGCATAATCCGGATCTTTTGATTGTTTTATGCGGTCACAATGAATTTCTTACCAGAAAATTAAAGAGCTGGCCAGAGAAAGTAGTCGAGAGTACTCCTTTGACCCGGGTGATGAATCGGGCCTGGAAGGAATTACAGTATAGGTTTTATCCACCTAAAGCAAATAATATCTTACCTGAACATATTCAAACATTTGATCGCAAATCCTCATTGTTTCGAATGAAAATCAAAAATTATTTCAATAATATACATCAGATCGTAAAAAGAGCGCAAGAGCACAGGGTGCCTTTAATACTTCTTACAGCTCCTTATAACTTGTCCGATTGGCCGCCTGTACATAAAAGAATCTATAAAGGTAAATACGAAGAGAAATATAGATTGCAAATAACGCAGCTTGAAAATCTACTTTCTCAATCCCCAAAAAAAGCCGCCACCAAGCTGGAAGAGTATATAAATAGCAATCCTGAAGATCCGATGTTAATCTATTTACTGGCTAAAGCCAACGAGTCTATGGGCAATTTTGAATATGCCAGGAAATTGTACTTAAAGGCTAAAGATAGAGATCCTTTACCATGGCGCGTGCTAAGTGAATTCAATCAAGCGATACGCAATGAAGCAAAACAATCAGCAGGGGTTTATCTGGTCGATTTGGAAAAGATTTTTCAAGCTTATTCTGAACATGGTTTAATCGGGTTTAAGCTAATTTGTGATAACTGTCATCCGACTCCACTGGGTAATGCAATTATAGCCAGGGAATTAATCAAGGTGGTTGGTAAATTAGAAAAGTTCGATACGAAATTTTTAAGTTATGCCAAAATAGAAGATTTATTAGAAGCCTTTTTATCTCAAAAGGTTAAACTCCCAAGGCGTCGTTTTTTGCAAAAAGAATATTATTTTAAAAACGCTAAATATTCCATGAAAACCCCTTTTTTTCATTTCAAAGTATCGAGAATGTATCTTCATAAAGCTATGGCCCTGGATTCAACAGATTGGCGAATTTGGGCTAACCTGGCAACTCTGGCCTACCTGGAAAATGACGTGCAAGCCGGGCAAAAGTTACTTAACCGGGCGAGGGATTTGCATGAGGGGACCATAGATTTTAAGGATCTTAAAAATGTACCCTATCTGGCCCTGGCAATCCATAATGCCCGGGTCCAAATAGTTAAGATAAAATAATAATAGAGGGAACGGTTATGAAAAACTTACAAAGGCGAAGTAGTTTTGTTTTAGGGGGATTGATGGTGTTCATGGGTTTAGTTCTTAACAAATGGTCTATTGAATCTACTTTGTCACCTGATGGAAATATTCAATCACAATTATCCATTATTACAATTATTATTTTTCAGATTTTGCTCGTGATTTTTGGGGTATTGATTATTTTAAAGAAACCCAATTTACGGGGAAAGATTTTCACTTTAATCTTACCTGTAATATTTATTGCACTCGTAATCCCGGGTTTTTATCAAACCATTCAGTCATGGCATAAATGGTCTGAAATGCAAAAGCAAAAAAGAATTTTAGACGCTATTAACCATTCAGAAGATCTCATTCAGTGGCTCACTCCCCAATTAAAACTGTTAAACAATAGTGTTTTGAATTTACGTTTGCCAGACATTAAAAGTTCTCACTTGTTTGCGGACTCGGTGACTGTGACTGATTTAGGTATGAGCTCGAATATAAAGGAGGCTGGGAATTTGTTAAATGGTCTTTTACAGGTGAAATACTGGTCTGTTGAAAAGAAGCCTGAAACTGTTAAACCCATGAATTTAAATCTCTGGCATGAATTTTTAAAAGAAGTTGATCTGTTCGAGTATGCAAAATTTTATATTATTAAAGGCCATTTCCTCGATAAAAAAGAAACTCAATTCGAAACAATAATTGGATTTGAAGGATTGGCCAGGTTAGTCTCGGGGCGGGTTTCTCATATAAATGCAAAACAAAGGGTTAAGTGGATCAACCATGCTTCAAGTAGTAAAGAGCAGACTCCTGTTTGGTTGATCCATGAATGGCAGATGGAAGATTTTGCTGTTCAAGAAGCAGAGCACTTGCTTTTTAAGGAAGTCCTGGATTATGCTGTTCCCAATGTAACGGATAGGATTCGAGCCCGACAATCTCTACATGAACGTTATGTGCTTCAGTCTATCCTTGATAAAAATTTTAAGCCTCCAACAAAATGGTTCACTCGTCAGGCACATGATCGGCATCCTGGAATTGCTATCGTGGATCTTGATCAGGATGGATATGATGATATTTATGTGATGCCACAATGGGGTAAGAATATGTTCTTTCATAATCGAGGGGACGGAACTTTTGAAGAGATTGCAGAACAACTTGGTTTGGACATTGAAAATCATACATCCAGTGCCATTTTTGCCGATTTTGACAATGACGGCGATGCGGATGTATTTCTGGGGCGTACTTTAGCACGAAGCATGTTCTTAGTCAACGAAAACGGTCACTTTGTGGATCGTTCTGATTTAATAGCCGTGCCTTTACCTTATTTGGTTTCTTCGGTTTCGGCTGTGGATTATAATAATGATGGTTTACTCGATGTGTATTTTTCTACTTATGCAGCGCGTGCTCTGGAACTTGAATTGAATACTGGACCAGCGGCCGGACTTGCAGATATAGGCCGGCTTAAACAATATGAAAAAGGGCGATTTTTGAGTGATTTTCTTCCGGATGAACAAAGCCGTAAACTTTATAAAAGATTTTATACAGTAGGTCATCCATTTTTAGATCGTCCCGGACCTCCCAATGTTTTATTGAAAAATCTGGGTGGCGGCCGATTTGTGGAAGCGCCTAATAGTGAACCTCTGCAAGTCTGGCGCAATACTTATCAATCTACCTGGGCCGATTTTGATGGTGATGGAGACATGGATGTTTATGTGGCGAATGACTTTGCGCCTAATAACCTTATCAGAAATGACAATGGTGAACGATTTGTTGATATAACGAAGGAAACCAATACCGCGGACATAGGTTTTGGGATGGGGGCTTCGTGGGGAGATTTCGATAATGATGGAAAATTGGACCTTTATGTCAGTAATATGTATAGCAAAGCAGGAAGACGAATTACCACGGCTATTCATGAACTGGACCCGCGATTTCCTCAATTGGCCCGTGGTAATTCTTTGCTTAAAAATGGTACTCCCTTTGTAAAAGTCTCCGGCCTGGAACCTCCCGCCCTGATGGTAGAAAAAGCAGGTTGGTCCTGGGGAGGGCAATTTCTGGATGTTAACAACGATGGATGGCTGGATATTTATGTTTTAAATGGTCATTATACAGCTCCAAAAGAAGTGGAAATTCCCTTTGATACCTGAAGTCAGTTCTGGCGCGCGGTCGTGCGAACAGATCTGACCTCATTTCGATTGGATCCAAAAACCTTAAAAAGCACCACTATCTATCCTTTTTTTCGATTGTCCAGGTTTGGTAATCCATCCGGAACCTCACAAAGCGGACATGAAAGAGATAAGCTTTTTTTGAGTAATCAAGCCAAACAATTTACAGATATCTCTGGGGTTTCAGGCTTAGATAGCCCCACCGATGGACGGGCTTTTGCCATATTAGATTTCGATCGTGATGGATGGGTAGATATTGCCCAGGTAAGTGCCAACGCCCCCTTCTTCCAGCTCTTTCATAATCAGATTAATCAATATCTTACCGATGGCTCTCTTTTGCCGAATATGATAGCCCTAAGATTCGTTGGCGGCAATCATTCTGATCGACCTGCTGAATCCTGGAGTAATCGTGATGGGTACGGTGCTGTGGTACAGATTATTTTAAGGGATAAAAAGTCTGGCCAGACCCAAAAAATTGTGCGTGAACATCGTGCTGGTGAGGGTCTTGCCGCACAAAATAGTGCCACCATGATTATTGGCATTGGTGAACATGAGACCGTGAGTACTATTTCTGTACGTTGGCCATCCGGGGTTAATCAAAAAACATTTAACGTACCTGCTGGTGCATTAATAACTGTTTATGAAAATCCAGCACAATCACCCAATGGCTCTTCGTTTGTTATTCAACCTTATTACAGTTCAACAAAATCGAAGAAACTGTACACCTCGAATAAGAAAGAGGGAAAAAAAGAAATTATTCGCCTGGTTTCCGTGAAAAAACCAGAACCAAAGCTCATTATGTACACAACCATGGCGGCATGGTGTGTGGCCTGTAAACAGGAACTTCCAGAATTAGCGAATTTGCGTACTATTTTTAGCCCGCAAATACTACAAATGTATGGGATTCCTGTGGATGAAAAGGAAACTCCCGATAAGCTAAAAGCCTGGATTGAAACAAATCGACCGGTTTACCATTTAATTCTTAATTTGTCTTCAAAAAAAATTGGTCAAATAAAAAATTATATTATTGATACCCTCAAAAGCGATGGTCTTCCCGCTACAATTATAACCGATGCAAAAGGTAGAGTCCTTTTAACAAAATGGGGCCCACCTTTAGTCTCAGAAATTCGAAAACTATTGCAAATAGTTGATTCAGATGTATAAAAATAAACGTATCCTTTTTTTTTCAGCAGCATTTAACGAAGAAGCAAAAATTGGTGAAGTGGTGCGTCGGGCACCTCGTGATCTTGTTGATAAGATTCTGGTAGTCGATGATGGTTCCACAGATGAAACTGCAAAAGTAGCCAAAAATGCCGGCGCGGATGTGATCAGTCTTGGCTCCGTTCAGGGAGTTGGGGTAACCTGTCGTATTGCATTTGAAGTAGCTCAAAAAGAAAATTTTGATATTATCGTGAACGTTGCAGGCAATAATAAAGATAATCCTGAAGAAATCCCCAAATTACTGGATCCCATTTGTGATCAAGATTATGATTTTGTTATTGGGTCACGTTTTCTCAATGGAGCCCAATTTGCCGGAGATGTGCCTTTTTACCGTAAGTTAGCCACACGCCTTCATCCCTGGTTGATGGGATTGTTTTGCGGTGTTAAAATTACAGAAAGCACCAATGGATTCCGTGCAATGAAAGTTTCCATTCTTCAAGATAAACGTATAAATTTATATCAAAAATGGCTGGATAATTATGAGTTAGAAGTTTATTTGCTCATGAAACTTCTACAATTAGGGTACAGGGTAAAAGAAGTGCCGTGTACGAAAATTTATCCATCAAAACATTTAGGTCGTACCAAAATGAAGCCCATATTAGACTGGTGGAGAATGTTAAGACCTATATTTTACCTGGGATTGGGAATACGTAGCTAATAGAAATATTGATATGGATGATAAAGTAACAACTGAAAAAATCTGGTTTGGTTTGGGATTAATTTTAATTTTTTGTGGTTTGATATTGAACGAATGGCTACTTGTAGCTTTATTCAGTGCAGACGGTACTATCGAAGCTTCGGCAAGACTTGCTATCCGTGTATTTGAATTGTTTATAATTATTGCTGGCTTATTTTTAATTGCTTACAGGAAAAAGATAAATTTATCAGAAAATCAACAGCGTATTATTTTAGTGATTTTTATCGCCGGAATTATATTAAGGGTTGTTGTTTATATTTTTTTGCAACCGAATAATAATGATCCACACCTTGAAGTAATAGAATTTATTATAAAACATGGTGCCTTACCAGCATCCGATCAACTGGTTATGTCCTTTCATCCACCTTTATATTATCTTTTAGCAACTCCTTTCGCCTTGGTAGGCTCAAGTAAATTTGTCCAATTCTTTTCTTTATTATTGTCATTGGCTAATTTTTCTTTGCTTTATTTTTTGATAAAGAGCACGAATATTGTACAAAATTTTTCAACCAGGTGTCATGCTCTTATACTTGCTGCTATTTTGCCCCAATTCGTTCTTTTCAGTAGTTTTATTTCAAATGATAGTCTGGCCTTTTTAGTAGGAACCGGTTTATTTTTGCTGGCTTTCAGATATATTGAATTTCCCACAGGTCGAAATTTACTTTTGATCGGGTTGGTTATGGGGGTAGCGCTTCTGACTAAAGGTTCTTTTATTAGCTGGATACCGGTGTTTCTATTAATGATTACAATAGTAGAAATGAAAGAGCAGAAAAGTGTTGTAAATGTAATGAAAAGGCTTGGACTGTTTTCCCTGATCACAATTGCAATAGGTTCTTATAAATATATTGAAAACACCATAAAAATAGGTCATCCAGTATTTCAAGCTGAAGATGCTCCTGAATTACATTACTGGGTAGACAAACAAAGCGGCACTTACCAGGGAATAAAT
>CAZMEG010000161.1:0-7389 GCA_964565205.1 uncultured Cytophagia bacterium | reverse complement strand
TCCTTCAAACTCACCCCCTAAATCCCCCTCTCTTGGCCCAAGAGAGGGGGACTTTTTTTCAATTCTACAGCATTAATCCTTCTATGTTTATTGAGTTTTGTGAAGCCCTAGTGGGCTTGAAAAAGCCAGAAATTTCCTTTTAACTTCCACCCCGGTTTGTCCAAAAGCAAACGCGTTCAGCCATTTACGTCCGCAAATATGAAGCCCCGTTAATATCAACAATACAGCCGGTGAGAAAATCAGTACCTTCGGAGGCAAGAAATACCACGGTACGTGCCACTTCGTCCGGGCGGGCCACACGACCAAGTGGGCTCTGTTGTCGGATGGCTTCTCCTGCAGGCCCTTGAAGAATGGGTCGAGCCATGTCGGTTTCTACAAAACCTGGGGCCACCACGTAAATGAAAATATTGTATGGAGCCAGAGCTTTAGCCAGTGATTGACTCATGGCATTCAAGCCAGCTTTGCTGGCTCCGTAAGCGGGAGCGTCCGGTTCACCTCGAAAGGCGCCTCGAGAAGACACATTTACAATCTTTCCACCCCCGTGTTTAATCATGTGATTAACCACGCAAAAAGTCAGATTTGCCGGACCCAGTAAATTGGTAGCCAGTGTTTCCTGCCAGGCCTCCTGCCACCTCGTGTAATCAACTTCCTGGATAGGGTGTTCTTCAAAAATTCCTGCATTATTGACCAGGATATCAATAGTTTCCATTTTTTCAATGACCGAACCCACTAACTTCTCAATTTGCTGAGCATCGGTCAGGTCGGCTTGAAATATGGCGTGGCCTGTGCCCGCTAATTTTGATAAGGTCTCCTGAGCGGACTGGGCATTTTTATGATAATGTACTGCCACCCGGGCATTTTTTTCGGCAAATTGTCTGGCAATTTCTCGCCCAATGCCGCGGGAGGCTCCTGTGACCAGTACAATCTTATCAGAAAAATTCATTTTTTCCTACCACCCTTGAAAATTTAATAAACATTTATTGAATAGCTAATTAATAAATTTATTTGACAATATGCAATAGAATTGTTACATTTGGCGGATTTAATTATGAACCTGTAATGGTACTATCCATAAAATTTTGTATGGTTTAATAAAAGTTCACGGTTGAGGTGATTGTGACCTTAAAAGAAATTTGTAAACCCATCAAACAGGACCTGGCAGCTTATGAAAAGGAATACAAAAATTTACTCAAATCCAATGTATTTTTAATTGATAAGGTCGTGCAGTACCTTATCAGACAGAAGGGTAAGCGATTGCGCCCCATCCTGGTTATTTTAAGTAGCCGTCTGCACAATGGAGCTGTTCTGGACAATCGGCAATTAAAAGCTGCAGCTATCATGGAATTGTTGCACACCGCAACTCTGGTGCATGATGATGTTGTTGATGAATCCTACCAGCGTCGGGGGATGCCCTCTTTAAATTCTATCTGGAAAAATAAAGTTTCCGTCTTAATGGGTGATTATTTGTTTTCTAAAGCACTGCTGGCCATGTTGAGTTTGAAAAACTGGCGCGCTTATGAAATCATTTCCGAAACGGCCGAACGCATGAGTCAGGGGGAACTTTTAGGGGTGGAACGGAGCAAAGATTACTGGATGGACGAAGCCGTCTATTTTCGTTTGATCGCCGATAAAACCGCTTCTTTACTTTCAGCCGCCTGTCAATTGGGCGCTGTGGCTGTAACTGACAATGAACAAGATATCCTGGCCATGAAAGAATTTGGCGAGAATCTTGGCATAGCATTTCAAATTCGGGACGATCTTCTTGATATCCTTGGGGTTGAGAAAAAAACGGGAAAGCCGCTTGGGAATGACATACGTGACAATAAAATCACGCTTCCTCTTATTCATGCGCTAAAAAGGGCCCCGCGTCGGGAAGCCAGGCGCATTATTCGTATGATTAAGCGAGATGTTAACAAACAGGAGCTTCAGGAGATTGCCACTTTTGTGGAAGCTTACGGAGGCATTCAGTATGCCATTAACAAAGCCAACGAATACAGCGAAAAAGCCATTAAAGTTCTTGAACGCTATCCCGATTCACCCTATAAAGATGCCTTAATCAAGCTCGTCAAATTTGTGACCACCAGGGAAAACTAATTGTTGGGTGGTTAAATTTTAGTTATATCTCGAACTTTGTTTACCGCAAAGAGGTCAAATTTAGGTACATTTTAACCAAATGGTATCTGTGAAATATTCAGGTTAAATGAAGGAGTTGTAGTTATGCCAAGGACTCTGGTAACAGGAGGTGCGGGATTTTTAGGTTCTCACATCTGTGAATTTCTACTGAAAAAAGGCCATGAAGTTATAGCCATGGATAACTTACTTACGGGCACGGTGGCGAACATCGAGCATCTGCAGTGTGAGCAGTTTAAGTTCATAAAACACAATGTTACCGAATACATTTACTGTGCCGGTAAAATTGATTATGTTCTGCATTTTGCTTCACCGGCGAGTCCAAAAGATTATCTGGAGCTTCCCATTCAGACTTTAAAAGTGGGGGCGCTGGGTACACATAAAGCCCTGGGGTTAGCTTTGGAAAAAAAGGCCACCTTCCTGCTGGCTTCCACGTCCGAGGTTTACGGTGATCCCCAGCAGCACCCTCAGAAAGAAAGTTACTGGGGACATGTGAATCCGGTGGGCCCCCGTGGTGTATATGATGAGGCAAAACGCTTTGCCGAAGCCATGACCATGGCTTACCACCGCTACCACAACCTGGACACCAAAATCGTGCGCATTTTTAATACCTATGGCCCGCGAATGCGACCTAATGATGGGAGAGCCATCCCTACATTTATTCCACAGGCTCTGCGGAATGAGCCCATTACCGTCTTTGGGGATGGCTCACAAACGCGCAGTTTCTGCTATGTAGATGATCTGGTAGAAGGTATTTATCAGCTTCTGCTTTCTGACTATCACGAACCGGTCAACATAGGGAATCCATATGAAATGACTATTAAAGAGCTTGCCGAAACCATTATCAAAGTTACCGGCAGCAAAAGCGAAATCATTTATAAACCGCTACCGGTGGATGACCCCAAGGTTCGCCAGCCTAATATCGAACTCGCCAAACGCATTTTAGGCTGGGAACCTAAAACTAATTTGGAAGAGGGTCTTAAAAAGACAGTGGCATGGTTTCGTAGCCTGGGTGATTTGTACAAATAATTCACAGAAATTACCAGTTGACTTTTTGACACCTGAAAAAATATTGATTATTCGTTTGTCTTCATTGGGGGATATTTTACTGACTACTCCTTTAATTCGTGCCCTTCGAAAACGATTTCCACAGGCTCAAATCGACTTTGTGGTTAAAGCTCAATTTGCTGAAGTTTTATACAACAATCCCTATTTAAATCAAATTCACACTCTCGATCCGAAAAGTAACTGGCCTTCTTTAAAAAAGTTGAAGAAACGTTTGCGTAAGGAAAATTATGATGTTATACTGGACCTCCACAAAAATTTCCGTTCATTTTTTTTGAGAAATTTGGCCGGAAAAGCACAAATTTTCGGTTACAGAAAATATATTTTGAAACGCTTGCTTTTAATTTATTTAGGCGTTAATTTATACACAAAAATAAAACCCGTCTACTTGAGATATCAGGATGCTGCCGCACCTCTGGGTATAAAAGAGGAGCCTTTTGGTCTTGATTTTGTGGTTACAAAAGAAGTGGAGCATAGAATTATTGAAAGATTAAAAAATAAAGGCTGGGTACCAGACAAACTCACAATCGGGGTTGCACCCGGGGCCGGTTTTTTTACCAAGCGCTGGCCGGCGGAACGCTTTGCCCGATTAGCCGATGTTCTGATAGAAAAGCTAAATGCCCAGATTTTGATTCTGGGTGGTGTGGACGATGAGCATGTAAGCAACACCATGGAGAATGCTATGCGATTCGATGCCATGAATTTTAGTGGATCGAGGAGTATACAGGAGACCGGGGCAGCCATGAAGCAATGTACGATGATCGTCAGCAATGATTCCGGTTTAATGCATCTGGCTCAGGCACTAAATAAACCTGTAGTGGCCATTTTCGGCTCTACCACCCGTGAACTGGGATTTTTCCCGCAGGGGGAAAACGCCCGGATCGTTGAGAAACCAATTGGATGCAGGCCATGCTCACATATTGGTAGAGATTTTTGTCCCCGGGGTCACTTTCGGTGTATGAAGGCCATCCCTGTGGAGGAGGTAATGGAGGCAACTATAAAAGTTTTGAAAAGTAAAAAGGAATTTGGAGTAGTAAATTAATGGTGGTATTTAAATATAAACGTTTAGGGGAGGGATGAGAAAAATTTGACTTCTAAAACATTAGCAAGAAAAATTGCTAAGTTATCCCTTGAGAAGAAGGCCTCGAACATTTTAATTTTAGATTTGCGACGCCTGACCACCATAACCGATTTTTTTGTGATTTGTACCGGAGAAAGCAACACCCAGGTGAAAGCCATTACGGATCATATTCATGAACAGTTAAAAAAGCTAAGGATTTCACCCTGGCATATTGAAGGGTACGCCAACCAGGAATGGATTTTGATGGATTATGTGAATGTGGTCGCCCATATTTTCCAGCCAGAGGTGCGAGAATTTTATGGTCTGGAACGATTGTGGGGCGATGCTAAAATAGAAGAGATAAACGACGAGTCATGAAAGCAGAGCAATATTTAAAAAATCAAATAGCCCGGGTTCTTAAAGAAAAAAATTTTGATCCGGACGGGACGGTTGAAATCCTGCTGGAAAAGCCTCGACTGGAAGAGCACGGCGACCTTTCCACCAACGTGGCTTTGCTTTTAGCCTCCCGTTTGAAAAGAAAGCCACGAGAGATAGCCGAGGAAATTTTAACCGCCCTATCCCTGGAAGACTCCATCGTGGCAAAAGCGGAAGTTGCTGGAGCCGGATTCATCAATTTTTATCTCAGCGAGGCTTATTATCGTCAGGCTTTGCAGGACATTTTTAATGAAGGCGAAAATTTTGGTAAAAGTACCTGGGGAAATAATGTTCGTGTACAAATTGAATTTGTAAGTGCGAATCCCACCGGTCCTTTAAATGTGGTTAGCGCACGGGCAGCCACGGTGGGCGATGTGCTTGCCAATTTATTTAACGCTGTGGGTTTTGACACTCAGCGAGAATATTATGTGAATGATGCTGGCCGACAGGTGCGATTGTTGGGCATGTCGGTGAGTTCCCGTTACATGGAATTGTTAGGATTTTCCGAACCCTTTCCGGAGGATGGTTACCATGGCGATTACATCCGGGATATTGCCGGGGAATTTTTACAGGAACACGGAGATAAGTTTGCCCGGTTGAAACCGGAAGAGCGCTGGCAAAAGTTTGCACAAATGGCCGTGGAGAAAATCCTTGATTCGCAAAAAAGAGTACTGGAAAAGTATCGAGTTTATTTTGACCACTGGTTTCGTGAAAGTCATCTGCGCGCCCAGAATGCTCATCTCAAAGTTCTCGATATCCTCAAACAAAATAATTTCACCTATGAAAAAGATGGAGCCGTTTGGTTCAGATCGTCACAATTTGGTGATGAAAAAGACCGTCCTCTGGTGACCCGTGAAGGTGAGCCCACCTATTTTCTGGTTGATATCGCCTACCATCAAACAAAATATGAGCGGGGTTTTGAAAAATTGTACGATTTGTGGGGACCGGATCACCACGGCTATATTCCGCGTATGAGAGCCGCCCTGCAGGCCCTGGGTTATCCTGAAGATAGTTTCGAGGTTCTAATTATTCAGCAGGTGAACTTGATTCAGGATGGGCAACCGGTTAAAATGTCAAAGCGGGCTGGAAAAATTATCGAAATGGAGGAACTCATCGAGGACGTAGGGGTGGACGTGGCCCGCTATTTCTTTCTGACTCGACGAAATGAGAGCCCTTTGGATTTCGATATCGATCTGGCCAGAAAGACTTCCGAAGAGAATCCGGTTTATTATGTGCAGTATGCTCATGCCCGTATCAGTAATATCTTGAAATATGCCGAAAGCCAGGGAGTCACTTTAGATGCCCAGGTGGATTTAAACCTTTTACAGAAAGCGGAGGAATTACAGCTTATTAAAAAATTGCTGGAATTTCCTCAGGTCGTCTCTATTTCGGCCCGACAACTGGAACCGCATCGATTGCCCGTATATTTACAGGAATTGGCCGCTACCTTCCACCGTTTTTATCATCATCATCGTGTGGTAAGCGAAGACAAAAAACTCACGCAGGCCAGATTATTTCTTATAAATTGTACCCGAATTGTTTTAGCCAATGCTTTAAAATTATTGGGGATTAGTGCTCCAGAACGTATGTAATCTTTTTAGCAAATGTTTAGGTAGGAAACTAACTTTTTAATGCACAATGGATTAAAGGGATTGTCATGAGTATTCTTGTTGTTGGTTCAGTGGCACTGGATACGGTGGAGACCCCTTTTGGTAAAGTGGAGGATGCCCTGGGGGGCTCGGCCATCTATTTTAGTACGGCAGCTTCTTATTTTGCCCCGGTACGAGTAGTTGGTGTGGTGGGGGAAGATTTCGGCGATGACCGATTAGCTTTCTTAAAGGAAAAAAATGTGGATCTCAGCGGACTGGTGGTTAAGCCGGGTAAAACGTTTCGCTGGGGTGGAAAGTACGGGTTTGATTTAAACACTCGTGAAACTTTATTTACACACCTGAACGTTTTTGAAGATTTTGACCCGGTCATACCCGAAACCTTTAAAGATTCCCAGTATGTTTTTCTTGGAAACATTGCTCCAGAATTACAGTTGAGTGTCCTTCAACAAATTTCTTCACCAAAACTTGTGGCACTGGATACCATGAACTTCTGGATCGAAGGGAGTTTACCTGCTTTAAAAAAGACCCTTAAAGAAATCGATGTTCTGATAGTAAACGATGCGGAGGCTCGCCAGTTGTCACAGGAACCCAACCTGGTCAAAGCCGCTCGACATATTCATGAATTGGGTCCCAGGGTGATCATTATTAAGAAGGGAGAGCATGGTGCTTTGTTAATCAGCGAAGGGAACTATTTCTGGGCACCGGCTTATCCCCTGGAATTTGTTTATGATCCTACCGGAGCCGGTGATACCTTTGCCGGTGGATTTCTGGGCTATCTGGCTATGACGCAGGATCTCTCTTTTGAAAATTTTAAGCGGGCAGTGGTATTCGGCAGTACTCTGGCCTCGTTCTGCGTGGAAGCCTTCAGTCTGGAAAAACTAAAGGTCCTGCGTGAGTCGGACATTCGGCAAAGATTCCAGGAATTCTGGGAAATGACCAATTTTGATCATGTGAATAGTGGATTTTGATATCTAATGATAGGAACAAAGAATCAATTTCATAAATAGTTGTTTGATTTTGAATTGCTTATGGGAGGTTCTTCGTTAAATTCAAAATCCTAAACCTGAAGTTAGAAAGGAAAAGAGAATG
>CAZMEG010000160.1:4806-7391 GCA_964565205.1 uncultured Cytophagia bacterium | reverse complement strand
CTTTGCGCACCCAGTTGGCCATTCTGGTCAACCCTGTTCTGAGATCGGTAGGAGTCGGTGTCTCAAAATATTGCTTTATTTTTTCGTGAGAGGATACGGCATGCATTACCTCATTCCGGGGCTTGAGATATTTTATCTGAGGCGATACCCCCATCACTTCAGCCACGGTTCGAGCTAACTCATTCACCGTACAGGGCTGATCTCCGCCAATGTTAAATATCTGACCATAGGCTTCAGGATATCGAATCGAGCGGGCAAT
This sequence comes from uncultured Cytophagia bacterium, assembly GCA_964565205.1. Lineage (GTDB taxonomy): Bacteria > Zhuqueibacterota > Zhuqueibacteria > Oceanimicrobiales > CAZMEG01 > CAZMEG01. The sequence goes on along the minus strand of CAZMEG010000160.1, from coordinate 7,132 downwards.
AATCGGAGCAACATCGTCAATATAAGTGAAAGCCCGTGTTTGTTCGCCATCGCCAAAAATCGTCATCGGTTGGCCGTTGAGAATCTGATTCATAAAAATACCAATGACATTCCGGTATTTATCACCAGTATTCTGCCCCTCACCATAAACGTTATGAGGCCGAAAGATTATGTAATTTAACCCAAATTGTTTACGGGCTGCTTTCAGATCTAATTCTACTGCGTATTTTGCCACGCCATACGGGTCTTCAGGCTCAGGGGTCATCTCCTCAGTCATCGGAGTTCGACCGGCCCCATAGACAGCAATGGACGAAGTAAATACAAAACATTTTATCTGATGTAAAACACTCTGATTAATCAAGTTAACTGAACCGATAAGATTATTAGTGTAATTAAAACGCCGAATAAAGTGACTCAAACCCTCAGCCGCATAAGCGGCTAAATGGTAGACGTATTCGAAATGTTCTGTTTCAAAGAGATGGCTGACCAGCCTGTAATCTGTAATTGAACCTTCGACAAATTTCGCACCTGGAGGCACATTATCCAGATATCCTCCGCTCAAATCATCCAGGATAACCACTTCGTAGCCATCTTTTAATAACCATCTCGCCACATGAGAACCAATAAATCCTGCCCCGCCAGTGACAAGTACTTTTGTCATCAAATTCTCTCCTGTACAGGTTTGAGGTTAAAATAAAATTGAAGCCCAGAATTTTAGAGGTGATACTCTGGGATGTAAACCAACTCTCCGGGTACACGTCGTCCATTTTCATAACGTTGACTTTTTCCATTCAAGCGCTCTGTATAAGCGAAGAGGCTAATCGCATCGCTAATGACTCCATCAGGGGACTCGATAAAGAAGTAGTAGGTACGACCTTTTGAGTCAGGGATAGGATCAAAAGTGAATTTACAGTACTCATTATCTTCCAGCCAAGCTGCATTAACCGTCACCACTCTCAAATCCTGCCCGGCAGCAGGTGATTCGCGCAAATGAAGTGTGAGATGACAGGTATTAATTCGGCGGTGAGTGCCGACCAAAATATTGAAACCGGTCAGATAATTTTCTGTAGCCTCAAACAATTGACCGTAAGAGTGACCCTGAGTTAAAACAGGCAAAGCAAAAGCTGGACGGTCCAGGTATTTAAAGTAACGGCGCCTCAACAACTTTTTGCCGCTTTCTCGAACCAGGGCTGTTACTCTGGCCGGAAGACTTCGCCGATGGCGTCGTATAAAAGGTAAGGAATAGTTCACCAAATTTGCCAATTTTGTTTGGTGGTGGAGATCATCAACAGAAAGAAGCATCTTTGACCGATATGGAGAGGGCTGACGACAGAAACGATCTAAAGGTTCCACGGCCTTTTCCCAATTCAAGCGTTCGTAAACCAGACGCTGAGCATTTTTGCTTTTGGTTTCAATGATCGAAGGCTCGTGGAGAATGTGTTCCACCACTTCTCTGATCTCAGTAGCATTCTGAGGATCTACTGTCCACCCGGCATCGTATTCCCGAATATGTTGGGCTAATTCTCCATAGTTGTTATAAATGACCGGTAAACCACACCATAAATATTCCACGGTGCGGGTGGTAAAGGCCAATTCTCTTTCGGGATTGCGTTGCATTAAATCAAAGGCTACATGGGCGCGACAATAATGTTCGATCAGTTGCTCATGAGCTACCATCCCATAATCTTTTGCCCGCGGACTCTGTTGGATCTTTTTCTTTAACGCTTCAAATGGTCCGGCAGGTAGTTTCAGAAATCCATGCTGGCCACCAAAAAAATCTAAGTGTCCTTTTTGGTTGTCTTCTAATGTTTTTAACAGGGTTTGTAAGGGTAGCACAGGATCTTGCCAGGGCAAATATACACCCCCATACACAAAATGAATATCATCGTCAAAAGGTGCTCTTGAGGGCAACTCCGGCGAGACACACACCGGTACAACCCCAATTAAGTCATCGCGCAAATCAAAACCGGCCATTAACAGCCAGGCATAAAAGTAATGTCGTTGCATTTCCCCGGCACATGTAAAATAATCTCCCATTGTGGCGATTGCGTTTAGCTTCTTTTTAAGAAGTTGCTGATAATCTGCCCTGTCCTGATACAGGGACTCTAATATGATAGGACCGTGAAAATCTATAACTACCGGAACACGAGGCTTGGGTTGTAACATTAAAGCCAAAGGCCAGTGTTGTAGAATAATTATTTCCGGTTTGATGTTTATAATACGTCGGCTTAATCCCTCTTCCCGGTTGTGGTGACTGTAGAGATATGGACGAAGGGTATCTAAATTGACCTTTGAGGCAAACCGTCCCAAAGCAACTTCGGGCATTA
>CAZMEG010000160.1:0-4796 GCA_964565205.1 uncultured Cytophagia bacterium | reverse complement strand
ATGTACCTCATGCCCTCTGGCTTCTAAGCCTTTACCAAGGCCCCAGGCTCGCAAGCCAGCTCCGGTGGTTGGTAAGCCTGGTAGGGGTAAAGTGTCTCCAGAAATTACCAGAATGCGTTTGTGACTGTTTTGAATCTGTTCAACCATAATGCAATCTGTATACCAGCGTCCCTCTGAGTGGATCTCTATTTTGATAAAGGGGATAAACAGGTTCTTGATCTAAACTGATTAGTAAACTGACCGTATCACCGATTACACCATCTGGTGAACTGATGTATAAAGTGTACTCTCGGCCCTTTGAATTGAGTTGAGATGAGAATTCAAAATTGCACCAGCCAAAATCCTGCAAGGTGAACATATTAATTATGGCTGAAGCTTTAAGTTCATCAGAATCGTCGTACAACTTAAAATTTAAATAACTGGTATTAAGCCGATTATAGGTGGCAACCAAAATTGAAACCCCAGACAGGTTTTCATTTTCAGCCACAAAGATTTGTCTAAACTCAACTCCTTTCACCAGGGGGGGAGTGGGAGAAACCCTTTGACCCTGAAAGGTAAGCGAGTAGTTTCGTTGGACGATTTTTTTAACCTGTTCTTTCAGTCTGGTAGCAAAGCGTCTGGACCAGCTACGTCTTATAGGTCTGATAACCTTGACCGAAAGCTCTATTTGATGCTGAAGTCGATGCTGAAATCGATGCTGAAGTCGGGCTTCCAGCTTCTGGATTTTTTCTTCCCACATTTTACGTTCGTGGGCCGAAGATAATTTATCCAGGAGTTGAATTGTCCAGGTTAGTTTTTCGATGTTGTTGTCTGGACCCGATGACGTTTGCCGATGATGAAAAGTCTCAGTAACCTGGTCCAGCCAGTCGGTACCTTCTTCTTTCGCTATAACCAGGATCGTCCGATAGTTAGGGGAACCAATCTGTCCATCGTTATAATATGTTAGATTATAGTAACGGTCAAGAAGTTCATTGAGTTCAGGACCATTAGGTAGAGTCAACATATATTGCCTGGCAATCATCATAATCAGCCAATCGCTTAAATAACCGGTTGGAAAAATTTCAAAGCTCAGCCCCTGTTGTTTTAGATATGTTTCAATTTGTTCAAGACGAGGCAACTCGTACAGACGATGTTCTTGTAGGGGGGGGTGGTCAAGACCACATTTTTCTTTAGAGAAGCTTAAAACAATCTCTTCAGCGGTGGCTATGTTTGGCGCGTAGAAGGGAGCAGCCAGAATAATCCCATATCTAGCCACCCGGAGCAACGAGGAAAGAAATTGCTCTCGGAAGGATGATGGAATATGCTCTAAGGTGTCACACGAGACAACCAGATCAAACGTATGATCTGGAAAAGGTAAATGAAGCCCATTACCTTGTATGTATCCTTCAAGGTTGCTTGTGGAGCTTACTACATCCAGAGCAAAGGCCCGATCATTTGGGAAAAAGGCACGAATTGGGAGAATTTCCTGTCCGGTTACAGAAAGAAAATAACCTCCTACATCCAGAATAGTTAACGCTCGCCATTGCTCTCCTGGAATAGATATTTTACGTCGAACTATTTCGACAATCTCTTGCACGATTTTATATCGTTGATATTGATCGAAAGGGAGTCTGAATAAATCAAACATCAATTATTATTCCGTTCAGCTAAAACACATTTTGGGGTTCAAGAACCTGATGAGAATGATGTATGTGTCCAGCGTGAAGGCAGGTAAAAAGCCCCAAATTGCTCTTTAACCCTGCCTCCGCGCACAATAAAGCGATATAATCGGTGTTGATGGTCATATGCCTGAGTAGTGGTTTCATCATAAACTACAGCAGAGAACTCGTATGTCCCCGGTAGAAGGTTAAGGTGTTCTACAGAATAATCAACCCAGCCTGTTCCTTCAACCACAGGAATAACGTAATTTGCTGTTTTTGTATTTGGCCCATTAATATGCAGGCCGTCACTCCGGTAGATCGCAATCCCAAAGACAGGATTATTCACTTTTTGGTTGGCTTTATAATAAATTCGAGCGGTCATTGCCTGACCAGTTAAAAATGTACGTTGTTTGGCTCCAGCACCATTAAAAAATTCGACCCCTGTAATTTCTATCTCTCCAGACCCCCATCGGTTTACATGCTCGCCATTGCGCCGGGCTACTTCTACTTCCTCTATACTGGCTAATCTGGGTAATTCTACCTGCCTGCCTGATTGTTTCAGGTCGTTACCCATACTGTAAATATTTTCAAGATACCTCTCAATAGCCCACTCAGCCGGACCATCGGCTTTAATAGTCCCTTCATCAAGCCAGATAACTCTGTTGCAATATGTACGTATTACGTCCAGGTCATGCGAGACCAGGATAACGGTAACCCCTGAAGCAATTAACTCTGTGATTTGGTTTAAACAGCGTTGTTGGAAAGCATGATCTCCAACCGCAAAAGCTTCATCTATCAACAAGATATCTGGTTCAACATAAATAGCTGTTGAGAAGGCAAGGCGTAGATACATACCTGATGAATAATGCCTGACAGGAATGTCAATAAAGGCATTAAGACCGGCAAATTCAACAATTTCATTGAACTTCTGCTGAATTTTTTGTCGAGTCAAGCCTAAGATTGATCCATAAAGATAAATATTTTCCCGGCCGGTCAAATCTGGATGAAAACCTGCTCCCAATTCCAAAATGGACGATACTCGACCTGCTATCTGGATAGTACCACTATCCGGCAAAATAATTTGCGACATAAGTTTGAGCAATGTGCTCTTACCAGCCCCATTTCTCCCAATCACCCCTACAGTCTGGCCTCGTTTAATTTTAAAACTTACCTGACGTAAAATCCAGACATATTCTTTTGGGTGTCTATTTTGACGAAACCAGTTAATCGCTATCTCTTGAAAGGAGCGAGGACGTTTTTCACGATGGAGAAGGAACTTTTTAGAGACTCGGCTAAAGGTTATCACCAACTAACACCTGGTCTTTAATTAAACAATACCTCTGGATTCTAGCAGAAAATTTTCACCCCAAAACCCGTTCATCCGGTAAAGAGTTTGTCCAGCTCAAATAATTGAGACAGATGGATTTGGGTCTGTTGATATTCTGGCCATAGTTCGCTAAAAGCAAAGGGCCGGCCAAACAGGTGAAAAATCTCCTGGTCTGACCGATGCCGACGCGCCTGAATCAGATGCCGTTTGTTCAGCATTTTGTCATAAAGCATGATAATGTCATTCCCGGCCACAATGTAGCTTAAAGCCTGTAAAGGAACAATCGCCTGTTGGGGCCATCGCTGGTCTATCCACATCGGGCCTGGTCGTTGCCGACGTAACCAGGTCAGTAGCCGCTGCTTTATTTCAGCCTTCGTTTTCAAATATAGCCTGCCTGCCCCTTCTCTGATTAACGTTTGCCAGCCCCTCTTAAAGTAATAGCCCGGCCCATAGCCCGGCGTTGAAAGGATAGCCTCTGACCGCCGGGTTTTGGCCGACCCCGCTTCTTTTTTACCCTTTGAAAGGTCAGGCTCCGCTCGAAATACTCTCTCATCAATCCCGGCCGCCAGATAAATCCGTTTTAACAGTAACAATAAAGCCACCGGCAGAATCCTGTCCAGATTCTCCTGTTCATAATTTTTGAGCATGGTAAAAAAAGCGTTCCGTTCGTATAAGACCCGTCGCTTTTCATCAGCCACTTTACCCCACGAACCATGATGATGATGGTAAACAATAGAAGCCGGGGCAAATAACACTTTGTAGCCTAAAATCCACAACCGCCAGCCCAGGTCCAGGTCTTCATAAAAGGCAAAAAAATCTTCATCAAAGCCCCCTGCCTCTAAAAATACCTGACGGCGCACTATCATCGCCCCCCCACAGGTAGCTAAAACCGGTTGAACCCCGTCCAGATGCTTGCCTGCCGGTTGACCTGTCCCCACCTGATACCCATACCCGTAAAAATTGGCCGCACTGCCGGCAAAATCTATGGTTTGACCATCCCAGCTTAAAATCTGGCTACCAACAGCGGCCGCTTCCCGGTCCACCAGCAAGGGTTTGACTAACTCAAGTAACCATCGTTTATCTACCCGCATGTCGGGGTTTAAAAAAGCAACCAAATGGCCTCTGGCCTCTCTGGCCCCAAGATTGTTGCCCTTGCTAAAGCCATAATTTTGGTCATTGCGAATCAATTTGACCCAGCCAAAATTGGCCTGCATATAGGCCAGCGAACCATCATCAGAAGCATTATCAACCAGGATGATTTCTAACCTGTCCTCAGGATAAAGCAACTGTTGTAATGAGCGAAAACAGGCCTCAAGATGTTCACCAGCATTGTAATTAAGGACCACTACCGAAACAGAAGGTAAATCGGCCCAAAGCAACCTGTCTTCTGCAGACAAACCTTGAAGGCTCATAACTCTTCCGCAAACCGCCAGCTATAACGATGAAAAACCAGCCAGCCCAGCAAAAAAACCACTCCGGCGGTAATAATCGTTCTGGCTAAAAAATCCAGAGCCGGCGAAGTCCCGCTGTATAAAATGACCCGGTAAGTGGCAATTAATGAAGCCATTGGATTGAGAATATAAGCCAGTCGCCAGACATTCAGGGTAATCCCAAATATTTCATAACTCCTAGGCAAAATGTCCAGCGGATAAAAAACCGGGGTTACAAAAAACCAAGCCAGCATCAAGACATCCATAATTTGTTGTGTATCTCGATAAAAAACATTCATCGTGGCCAGAAAAAAGCCAACCCCCAGGGTAAAAATGATCTGAACCAGAATGACCAGAGGCAGATAGATTAACCAGACGGTTAAAGGCACATGGAAAAGA
>CAZMEG010000159.1:0-7394 GCA_964565205.1 uncultured Cytophagia bacterium | reverse complement strand
CCCCTCCTTCACCGTCTGATTGGGCACCGGCTGGATCATGGGAGGGTCATTCACGGGGATCACGTGGACATAAACCTGCAAAGTATCAGCAAACAGGCCGTCGCTGGCAATTACCACAAAGGAAGTGTCCAGGTCTCCTTCACGGGGTGTTCCCTGCACCAGATTAAAATCTCCAACCTGTGGGACTTCCAGCCAGTGTGGTAAATTGATGAATTGAAATTCAGGAGTCGTTCCATCGGAATCTCTGGCTGTGGCTACATACACCGTGAAAATATCTTCAATAGCAGTCACGGTATCCGGTGAAGTAATCTCTGGAGGAAATTGATTGGCGCTGTTTCCAAATAACGTGATTTTTTTTCGTGGTTGATCGCGATCATTACTAATTAAAATGAGCGAATCCACATAAGTAATATTAGCCGTCGGGGTGAACGTGATGTCCACGACCCGACGGCCATGAGGGGGTACGACAACCTGAGGTGCACTGCTGGTAAAAACCGTATTGGAAAATTGAAAATTGTTTATCTCCAAATCTGTATTTCCCTGATTTTCTAAAAATAGAGCGAGAGTTTGTGATTGAAATGGTGGCACATAGCCAAAATCAAGCGTGTCGGGTGAAGCGCTGAGAACAGCACGAACACCCTGCCCGATTAATTTAATTCGTTCTTCAGGAACCGGTGTAAAAGCCGGCGAGCGGATGACAAGAAATTCCTCATAACGGACTGTATCCAGAGGAGCAAAGGTGACCGAGAAATCAAACCGTCCGCCCGGGGCTATCTGACCCAGACTATCTGAAACGGTAAATACGGGGCCTGTAGTAACAATCCGTTCGATGACCACGGTCTCATTGCCTCGATTGAGAATGCTGAGAGTTTTGGTAGAATCTTCCCCCACAAATACGTCGCCAAAATCGAGCACCGAAGCCGGCTCCGTGAATTCAATGGTACGCTGTCGACCACCTCGATTTAGCAGAATGGAAACGCTTTGCTCCGTTAAATTGGTGATGGCCAGGTCTATGTCACCATCGCCGTCAAAATCTGCTCCCACCAAACTGAGCGGTGTAGCACCGGTCGGGTAAATATCATTGGTTTGCGCCTCGAATTTTTGGTTAAACTGATTACGTAAAACATACACATCATTGGAAAAGAAATTGCTGACTACAATATCGAGATCGTGGTCTTTACCCAGACCGGCATTTAAGGTGGCCACATCCAGCGTATCTACATCGGCAACCCACAGGCCCTGGGGTCGCTGTCCCACAGGGAGAGTTTGTTGTAGCTCAAAGTTACCCGATCCATCCAGGTTCTGCAAAACCGACACTTCATTTTGATTGGACTGCAGGACCACCAGGTCGAGCAGGCCATCCCCAAAAGTTGTAGCGTCCGATCGACCTGAAAGGTCGGCGAGTTGAATTAACGTGGGGGAATGCGTGAGCGCTACCGGTCTCATTTCTGTAAATTTAGCCAGTCCATCGTTTTTAAAGATGGACAACGAATTAGCGCCGCTGTTGCTGGAGATTAAATCCAGATCGCCATCGTTGTCCAGGTCTCCGGTAACCATAGCAACAGGACTCGAACCCGTGGCATAGGTATTGATATCCTGGAAAAATTCACCATCTCCACGATTTAAAAACACCTGAATTTTCCCAACACCAAAGAGAAGCACCGCCAGATCCAGGTCGCCATCTCTGTCCAGGTCATCGGAAATAATTTGCACTGGCTGCTGGTCGGTCTGGAGTAACTGTGCCGCAGAAAAGTTACCAAACCCGTTGTTGAAAAGTACCGAGACCGTATGATCATGAAAATTGGTGACAGCCAGGTCTAAAAAGCCATCCCGGTTAAAATCGCCCCCGGTGACCGATGTGGGTCCTTTGCCTACCGGGACTATCTGCGAAATGGCAAAAGAACCGCTCAGAGTAAAAAATTGGTTTCTTAAAATGGCAAGACTATGGGTAGCATTATTTACCACGGCCAGGTCCACAAATTGATCGTTGTCGAAATCGCCCGCATACAGATTCACTGGGTCCTTCTCATTTTCGCCGATCTTAATCTGTAAGCGCTGATCAAAAATGCCGGTGCCATAATCCACAGCCACAGTAAAAGACCACTGAAAAGCGCTGGATAAAGAAAGACCCTGGGCATCCTGCACGTCTCGTGTTAGGGTCACAACGATTTTTTCGCCTGGTTTAAAAGGTCGTTCAGGTAAAAACACCGCCCGGTGAATCCCGTTCTGGTAAGTGATTCTTCCCGAATAATAGCCGGTCCATTTGCCATAAACCAGCCAGGTGTCTGAATTAAGAGTCGTGGGATTTATCTCCGTGGAAAATTGTACTTCCAGAGGGGTAAAAAAGGGCACATTAATTTCGTTCTGCCGGGGACTCACTGAAACGATTTCTGGCTGAGCCAGCAAAGGCGCCATCTGAAGACACGAAATTGCCACGCTCCCAATCAATCGCCAGTACCAGCTCTTCCTCCACTCCATATCTTACCCCTTCTCAATTGGCCCTGGCCATACGATTAATCTGGCTGCGTACCCGGATCAGATCATCCGTAGCACCCAGGGCTTCATAGGCAATGGCCAAGTTTTTCCAGCCAGTTAAATCGTTAGGATTGACTTCCACAATCTTTTTGTACCATTTTGCCATGGCCAGGTAATTTTTTGCCAGGCGGTTGGCCTCCCCCAGGTAGCGATATAAAGTCACAGGATCATCGGTCTTTTCCAGCGCCCGCGTGAACCACTTAATGGCCTGCTCATACTTCTGGTGATGAAAATAAAGCAAACCCAGGTCTTTCAAAAGACGCTCTTCGGGTTTTAGATGAACCAGCCGGAGAAAATCGCGTTCCGCTTCATCAAATTTGTCCAGGGCATCATAAGCATAGGCACGCCGCATGAGCACATTGACCTCATCACTTTTTTTCTGTAAAATTTCTGTGCAGAGTTGAATGGCCTGCTCATATTGATTCAGTTGAAAATAAACCTCGGCCAGGTTGTTTTTTACTGTCAGGTTGTTTTCATCTATTTGCAAGATTTTTTCATAGGTTTTGGCTGCCTCATGATAACAGGCCGTCATGTAGTAAGAATCAGCCAGTTTTTGCAAACCTTTTAAATTGGTTGAATCAATTAAAGCTGCCATCTCAAAACGAAATAGCGCCTCTTCGTAATTTTTCGACCTGAAATTCTCCACACCTCGATTAAAGTTCTTAATCCAGTACTCCTTGCGGATCATTTCCGCTTCTCGCTCAAATTTTGGTGAAATTTCTGTAGCCCTGTTCAACATGGTATTCATGAGACGGAATAAATCTGATTCGCCATAAACCTCAGCCAGCAGCAGATGCGCCGCCCCATCCCTGGGGTGGTCTTGCACATATTCTTCCAGATATTTTCGAGCCTTTTCTAAATTCTGCTGACGTCGGTAAAACTCAGCCTGTTGAAAACCACCCGAAACGCACCCGCTGCTCAAATTAAAAGACACGATTAAAGCCAGTGCCAGTAAAATGCCTTTTGAAAAAGATTTAATTTCCTGTAGCATTCGCACTTTTAAGTTGTGATTTACACATCCTTTACTTAAATTTCGATAGACTATCTGGCAAGTAATATGCCAGGGGTTAATTTGTGAACAAACTGTAAAAAATATGGGTAATTTAGCCTCATTTTAGGTTAGAAAAAGCGGTTTTTCATATTTGTGGGATGGTTAATTTTTGCACATATGATTAAAAAATGCACATTTATTAATCTTTTAAAGAAAATTTTATTCAGGAATTGGTGCTTTCAAAAATTGTCAAAATAACTTTAAGGAAAATTTACACATCTCGCCTGAAACAGGATGTTTAAATGTTAATACCACGCATCGATAAAGGGTATCGTTATTTTAAGCGTTACCAGCAAATTGTTGGCATTTTAATCAAGTACGGTTTTGCCGAGATTGTCGATCGCATGAACCTGCGGGCTTATCTGCAATTAGGCCGGCGAATTCTGCGCAAAGAAACCCGTACAGCACGCCGACTTTCAGCCGCAGCTCGAATAAGGCTTGCTCTGGAAGAACTGGGACCTACCTTCATCAAGCTGGGTCAGGTGCTCAGTACTCGCTCCTTTCTTATTCCCGCCGAACTTGTACAAGAATTGACCAAACTCCAGGATGAAGTGACCCCTCTGCCCTTTGAAAAAATTAAACCTTATCTGGAACAGGAACTGGGCGCCTCTCTGGAGGAAAAGTTTGTCTATTTTGAAGAGCATGCTATCGCATCGGCTTCCATTGCGCAGGCACACCGCGCCCGCACGCTTGATGATCAAGAAGTAGTGGTGAAAATCCAGCGTCCGGAAGTGGCACGTATTATTGCCGTGGACCTGGAAATCATGGCAGACCTGGCCCGCCTCATGGATCGCTACATTCCAGAAGTGCGCCAGTTCGATCCCCAGGGCATCGTGCGTGAATTGCAGCAGACCAGCAAACGTGAACTGGATTTCATCAACGAAGGTCGCAACATCGAAATTTTTGCTAACAATTTTAAAGACGTTTCCTATGTATATGTACCGAAGGTTTACTGGGACTATACCACCGAGAAAATCCTTACCACCGAGTATATTGATGGCATAAAAATCTCTGAAATTGATAAGCTCAAAGAAGCTGGCTGTGATCTAAAATATCTTGCCCATATTGGTAGCAAATTTATTTTGAAGCAAATTTTCGATGACGGCTTTTTCCATGCCGATCCTCATCCCGGCAATCTATTTGTTAAAAATGGTCACGTAATTGTTCCGGTGGACTTTGGCATGATGGGACGCCTGGATCAACATCTCATGGAAGAAGTCTCGGATTTACTCATCGGTACGGTGCGCAAAGATGCCGATCTGATCATCCGCGTGCTTATTAATCTGGGTTCTCTGGAGGAAGATCGTGATGTACGCAGTCTCCGCACCGACATCACCAATTTCATCGATCGCTATTACGGAATGCCTTTGAAACGCATCAACATGCAAACCATCACGGCTGATGTGTTCGATATCGTCACCAAACACCAGTTGCGCACCCCCTCCAATCTTTTGCTGTTGATGAAAGCGATGGGCACTTATGAAGACCTGGGCAGGAAACTGGACCCGGATTTTGAACTTTTACCCCTGGCCAGACCCTATGTGCGCAAATTAATGCTTCGCCGCCTGAGCATAAACAAAATTACCTATGAAGGCATCAAGGCCCTGCGTGATCTGTATGACCTCTTGAAAATTTTACCCAGAGAACTTGAGTTACTCCTGCGAAAAATTAAACGGGGGCAATTTGCCATCGAGTTACAGGACCGGGGCTTACAAAATCTGATGCTGGAAATCGATCGGGCCTCCAATCGCATTGCCTTCAGTCTGATCATCGCCGCTTTGATCATAGGATCCTCTCTGATTTTAAATCTGGGCAAAGGGCCTCAGATACTTGGCTATCCCCTGTTTGGTATTCTTGGTTACCTCTTTGCGGGCCTGCTGGGTGTATGGCTGGTGATTGCCATTCTGCGATCAGGAAGATTGTGATTTTTAGCTTCTCTCTCGGTTTGTCCAAAAGCCAACCCCTTCAAGACTTTTGAAAATTCATAAAAACCAGTCCGAAGGCGTCTTCGCCGAAGACAAAAAGCCACTTACTTGAAGCAGGGTGCTCGGTTGGGATGGTTCCTGAATCGATGCCTGAGGAGGATTCCCGAGCGGAGTCGAGGGATGTTTCGACTCCGCTCAGCAGAGGTGAAAGTGATATATGATTTTTTGGACAACCTCAGGATTTGAAAAGTTTTTAATACATGATTCGTAAAACGATCAGGCTGTGGTGGTCCGCCGGGATTTTTTCTTAGTATTTTTGGCTACTTTACCATTTTTGTTGACTTTTTTAGTGCGTAACGATTTGTTTTTTGTAAGTTGTAATTGTTCCTCAATGATATCCACCGTAACTCTGGGGCTTTGAGATTCCTCGGCTATGGTTTTGGAAGCAAAGTCCAGAAATTTTGCCAGAAGTTTCAGAGAGATGCCGGTTAATTTGCGTAAGGCTTTGGTGGTGACCATGGTCAAACTGCGATCAATGAGGCCTAAATCACCAGCTTTTAACGGACGATTTTCTACTTTTCTAATTACCCGCACAGCCGAGATATTATCTTCCACTTTAATGACCTTTACTTTGCCTACAAATTTAACCCGGTCGCCATACTTGCGATAAAATTGAATAATATCATCAATTTTGACACCATCCTGAATCCCCTGATCGATCACTCCAAAATTGCCCTGCAATTTAATCAGTTGTACCGGAAACAAGGCATTTTTATGATAACGGTACCCTATGATCCCCTTCATTTTCATGCCGATCATTAAGGCTAAGGCCAGTAGAGTTGCGCTGAACAAAATAGTGTTCTGGTACTTTAAAATACGGATAGTTTTATAACTTTTGAGATCAGGGGCATTCACCTGAGCCACAGCTCCCTGGGATTTCGCTTTTACGGGTTTGCTATGAACTCTGGATTTCGTCGCGCGCTTTTTATGAATCTTCTTTACACTGGCTTTACCGCTTTTCGTGGTATTTTGCACCTGAAAATTTGTCGATGAAGCAGTGTGAACATAGGATTGATTTTGCTGATAGTTTTGCACCTGGTTCAATGGCTGTTGTGTCTGTTGGGGCAGATAGGAGGTAAGAGGACGGGCTGTTTCATTAATCTTCTTTTGTGAAGCAGGTTGTTGTGATTGATTTTGCGTATCACTTGTAGCCTCTGGAGATTCTTCCAGAGTTTTCAGCATGGTCTGCAAATCCACGGTTCGTTTTTCCTGTGGTTTTATTTCAGGCTTTTTAAGAAATTCCGGATTTATAAAGACTTTGGAGTTGGAAGTGTTTTCTTTTTCTGTGGTAGTGATTGAGGGTTTCTGCGTCTGCAGATCCGATATGTGATAAACGTTACCATTCGTATCTTCCACGAAACGGATTTCAGAAAATCCATATTTTTCTTCTTTAGAATAAAGGGGCCCCTTTTTTATTTTTAAAATGATAAAGTCAGCACCTATTTCCCAAACCGTTCCACGAACTTCCTCACCGTTTTTAAGGTGAAGTACGCACTTCTTGCCGACACGAATCTGCGATTCCTGGGAAAGTAAACTTTTGGTGAAACCCAAAATAAACGGAATTATCAATAACAATACCCCCTGAATCAAGGCCTTTTTATGATGGATCCTATTAAACATAATTCCTGACCTCATTGTCTTTTTCCTGGTTTTTTTCTAACCACCTGACTTAAAAAGATGATTTGTTCCAAATCTTAAAATGGACAGTTTATTTTTCGACATCTTTATTAATTTCTTTAAGTTTTTGAAATTTAAGTTAATAAGATACGAGATATGTAATACAAACTTGTAATTGGAAAAATTTGAATCGCTCAGTATGCAAT
>CAZMEG010000158.1:0-7414 GCA_964565205.1 uncultured Cytophagia bacterium | reverse complement strand
ATATTATAATTTACAATAAATGAGGAGTTTAAAAGCTTATGGGTAAGTGGCTGCTATTTTTTATTCTATTTGTAGGTATGATATTTATGTTAGGGGATAAGAATCAATTGTTTAAAACTATATTGCAACAGCGCAAAGAAAAGGACCGTATGTTTAAAGAATCTCCCTTCTCACCTTTACCCCAGCAACTCAAGACTCATTTCACCGGCTTAAAATATTATCCAGTGAATTTAAATTATCGTTTTAAAGTAAAATTACAAAAGCTAAAAGAGCCTGTCGAAATTGATATGGTGACCAGTGTTGGCACCCTGAGAAAAGCTATTAAATACGGTTATTTTGATTTCCGTGTGGAGGGTAAAAATTGTCGTCTTTATGTCTATAAGCTCCTTGATGTTCAAAAAGAGCATCCTAATTTATTATTTGTCCCCTTCCTCGATGCTACCTCTGGTAAAGAAACCTATTCAGGTGGAAGATACCTGGATTTAGAAGAAAACACAAATGATGTTTACATCCTCGATTTTAATCTCGCTTATAATCCTTATTGTGCCTATGGTAGGCCAGATTATATTTGTCCCATCCCACCGGAAGAAAATCGCTTGCCAGTAGCCATCCGAGCTGGCGAAAAAAAATTTAAGTGATTAACGCCATTACCATCTTCGCGTCCTTGCGTTTTTGTGTGAGTATTCATCTAAAATTATTTGCCATTAATCGTTTTGCCTTTTTGGTTGCGGCTCCGCCGCCTTAGGAATATTGCAAGTTAAAAAATCATTGACTTTTAACAATATTTTTCTAAAATGAAAAAAAATCGCTCATCTCGCTTTTCCTGTCAATTTTGGATTTATGTTGTAAGTTATGAAGGTTCATAATTAAAAATTTCTTAAATTTGGATTTTAAAATAAGGTGGCGGTGATAACTTCTAACACTTCTTTTGAAGAGCTCATTAAACATTGTTGTGATCCAAGTTCTAAACAGTGGCAGACTGCGTGGAGGGAATTTATTCGAAGGTACAAGCATTACATGTATAAACTGGTCACAACACGTTGCTTGAGATATAACTTACCTTCTATAAAAAAAGCTCTCTCGGAAGTAGTTAATGACATAATTAATGAAATTATCATACAGTTATGTAAAGAAGAATGTCGTTCTTTAAAGCAATGCCGAGGCCAAAAAAATGAGAAAATGTTTTTAGGTTGGCTGGCTATAGTGAGTATTCGGTTAACTGACCGATACATAAAAAAACATTATCTGAATCCAACAATCGAGGAAAATATTGAAAATTTAAAAAATATACTTCCAATATTTGATCCAGAAATTTTATCTCAACTTTATGAGGAATTTGTTGGTATTTTGCGAGCCTATCAAAAAAGTGTCAAACCCAATTTAGAACGGGATATTCATATCTTTAAGTTATATACCTGGGCAGATTTTTCCGAAAAAATGATCACTTCTCTTCCCTGTCTCAACACCATAGGCCATCGAGTAGTAGATAATGTTATCAATAGAATGCGGGGCTACCTTCGTTCACAAAAGTAGCTGCTATATTGCTATATAATTATTATTTGAGAGAAAAAAAATAAATCTGACCACTTTAATTATGAGATTAGAATAATTAACCAGCAAAAATAAGGGTTGAGCATGAACGTTGCATCACTTACACTCGGTCAGGCGATGGCAATTCTTGAGGCAGAGTTGCAGAACAAGAAAACGAAAGAAAGCTACACCATCGATGAAAGCTATCTAAAGGATTTACATCATAGAACTGAAGCATTAGCTTCCGATACCAATGCTATTCAAAATTTAATTCAATCTATACCAACGCATACATGTTTCAGTGAGCAACCTTTTCTGGCTGAAAATGTTGACTTTTTTCTGGTTTACTTTTTTATCCTCCCGACCAAGCATGATATTACTTTTATTTGTGAACGACTATGGAAACATCTCAACGATTGTTATCGTTGTTTTCAAGCCTATGCCGAGGTCATGCGCGACTACTGTAATACTCACATCACTTAAACAAGGGAGACTTATTGATGACTCAGTTTTTTGATCCGGCCTTTAGAGAGACCAAAGTCCTTCATTCTAAAGTAGTCGGCTACATTAAAAAATCTTTAAATGAACAAGAAATTGAAGCGATTAATCAAATTCGACAGCAGGACCCTATTCATGATTTCTTTTTTCAATTGATAGATGCTTTTGATGAAAAATTAATTGAAGACCCTGCTCAATTTTTAACCAATAATCCCATCAATCATTCACTCATTGAATCTATTTTATTGAAATTTTTTTCAAATACAGCCACTTCTGAAGATTTAAAAATTTTACTTTATGGGATATTATCTTCCGACTATCTTTACAGCTTAATCTTAGCAAAATTATATAATTTACAACCTGCATTAAAACCTGTTGAAATTCCCGAACTCAGTAAAGTAGTCATTCAAACCGACGAAGCCTTACTGGAGCGAATTCTGTCCACCGAATGTGTGAAGGAAATTCCCACGAAAAAAGCTGCCGGTCAAAAGCCAGCTTTGCAGGCCATCAAAGATATTTTTCAGAGTTTGATATGGCGTCCGGCCTTTGGCCTGGCTTTGGCTATTATCATAGTTTTATTCTTTTTTGGAAAAGAACCCTATAAAGCATGGCGGGCCTCCGCTAATGCTAAAGCAGGACTGGTATATTTAAAGAACACCTGGCATGTCAGCAGTGAAGATTTAAGACCTCCGGGAAAATTCGAGCCCAGTTTATTTTCTGTAACCCTGGGGGCTAAAAGTACAGAGAAAAAAGACCCCGCGGTAGAAAATTTTGAAAAAGCCTTACAGTGGGATGCAAAAAATCGCCAGGCCTTACACGGTCTGGCGACTTACTGGTATTTCACCGGACAACTTGGGCGTACAGATAGTCTACTCAAAGTTTTGATTCAGCAAGATTCACTGGATTACGAGGCGTGGAATCTCATGGCCCTGATAGCCGCTCGTAAAGGTGATATCGAAGGTGCGTTGAAATTTTTCCAGAAAGCCCTGAAAATTCGCCCGGATTATCCGGAAGCGGCTTACAATCGAGCCCTGGTTTTACAACAGGCCGGGCGTCTCGATGAAGCTCGACAGGCCTGGCAAGCCTACCTCAAGATCGACAACCAATCTCGCTGGGCAGAGATTGTACGTAGAAGGCTTTCCAAAATTAAATAAAAAATAGAAAAAATCTGGAGAGAGGAGAGATGGCCAAGTATTATAAAATTCTCGACCCCGAGGCTCTCTGGCAGCCACCTGAACGTCCCTATCTCGCTATTTTGGATTTTGGCCTTGCTTCTGGTTTTCTGGTTGCTCTGGTGATTGTAATCTTCACACTTCTTGGTATGAATCACATGGTTACCAGTTTTATTCAATTTCTGGAATCATTTTATCCAGGCTATGGTCGACCACTTGGTACTGGCGATTTACTGCTTGGTGCCGTTTATGGCTTTTTTCACGGATTTTTATTTGGCATGCTGCTGGCGTACATTTATAACCGCTGGCGGGCACCCGCTCCCTGCGGGGTAAAATTGATAAAACCCCAGCGTATGGTATCCTCTCGAAATCCGGTGGTCATTAGTGCTGGTGCCGGAAATCCCCCCTATACATTACTTATTATGGCCAATCCGGTTATAGAAAACGAAAATATTTTACCCGATGAACCCGGTCGTTTCCGTCCCGACCCCATTCTCACCATGCCAAAATTGTTTCAGGCAAAGGTGGCCTGTATCATTGGCAGTCTGGCCCGCAATGAAATGCTTCGGGATAATTTTCTGGACAAAATGCGTATTCTCACTCTTTTTGATCCTAAATTAGTCGAAGAAAACTCCCTGCACGAGGTAGCTTTCTGTCTGGAAAGTCATAAAGATTTAATCATCGAGCCGGTGCCCCGAGTGTATGAAAAGGTGAATGGCACTTACAAGGTTAAAGAATTTCGGCTGCTGGAGTTTTTAAAAAAATATCCTGAATTTTATGACCACAGCAATAACCGGAGTCTGGTAGACGTGGTTTTTGCAGTAACCGCCTCATTTTCTCACACCCGCTCTTCGGCATTATTTACCATAGATAAAGAAGATATACCTGGCAAGAAATTTACTTTAAAATATGCCGATGGTCGCCATTTTGAACGTCATCATCTGCCATTTGCTGAAGAGCCCGGGCTAATTGCCTATTCAGCCTGGGATAACAGGATCAAGACCCCCCTGCATGAATTTGCCCATGCCATGTCCTCCTACACACATGGCACCATCCATGATGAATATTATGATGACATACCGGAAGAATTACAGGATGCCGCTTTAATCAATAAACATCCCATACGGGACCACGAGATGCCGGAAATATTTGCCTGGTATGGGCTGGAAGGTGCAGAACCGAAACCATTCCGATCCGATCTTTCGGTTGTAAAACCTACCGATTGGAGCGTTACTGTACCTGCCCGCGTTGATCTTCGCTTACCATGTACCATGGACATCTCAGATGACTTACATCGTTTCGATATGTTAATTGAACAATTCATGTTTGACCGTTTAACTTTCAAATCCCAAAGAAGTTAATTTTTTAAGGAGAAAGGCATGTTAAACCTTGACCCGGAACTACGTGAATTGATTATCGAACGGCATAAAAGTTTATTATGTGACCGTGATGGCGAAAATGGTACCCGTCAGTTTCTCGAAGAAAAATTAAACGAATATGAAAGCCTGGCCGGCTTGCGTTTTTATTTAAAGAGAGTTCTGTTTGGTGAATTTATATTACCTGAACAAAAATGTCGATCCCCGGAGAGCATCGAGAAGCAGCTAAAAGAAACCGAACAAAAGATGGATGCCATCATTCGTGATCACCTGCCTTTGTTTTTTACTGTTCAGCAAGAATGGATAGCCCGACGCCAGGCCGTAGAACAGGGTAACGCTAACCGTGCTTTTAGTAAACCCTGGCAATCCGTTCAAAATGGACAGGGTAAAATGTCAGGATTTTTCCAGGGTGTGATTGTAATTCTGGTGTTAGGATTTTTATCTTTACCTTTCCTTACTGGTAAAAAAACGAGTCCGAACTTTGTAGATAAACTGGTCCCACCCCCTCAGGGGGAACAGATTGCTCAGCTCAATGATCAGGAAAAAGAAATACTGTTAACCTGGCATCAGGGAGCACTGGCCGGTCGGAGAAGTTATTTAACGGGCATGATACATAAATATGCCAGCATTTTGGAGAGCGCCGGGTTTAAGTTATATCGCCAGGCTACCCTGTGGAACCGTGCAAATAAACCCCAGGAAGCCCTTGAAAGACTTAAATGGGCCGGTGAAATTGCTATCTGGCTGGAAAATACTTATGGCGATCAAACTCTAAAGAATCAGGTCAATCAATTACGAAAATCTATTAATCAAACCATTACCCGGAAGGGCTCAATATTTTAAGTTTTTATAATGTGAAAAAAGAATATTATGCCTATAAAAAGTCTCCCAAATCTAAAAGTCCGTCACAGGTTGTGGATTTTAAGTGGTATTCTGTTCTTTTTTATCTTTTTAATGTCCTTATGGGTTCATAATAAATTAAAGTTTAATATACCGGACTCTATTAAATCTACCTCTCCTGATAGTTTGTCCATTTACCGGTTAAGGCTTCAGGACTTGCAATTAATCGAGGACTGGCGAAACATTAAAAAGCAAGAAGATAAGATCACTTTTATTAAAAATAATTACGGTGAGATTCAAAGGATAGGATTTTTACTTTTAGAACAATCCATTCTTTATAAAGCACGTGGCAATGATAAACGGGCTAAAGAAAAGTTAAACCTCTGTGAGGAAATTGCCGGTCAATTGAAAAATGTAGAAAAAGATTCTTTTTTGTTGAAAGAGATCTCGTACTTTAGGCAATTGAATACGCAACAACTGAAAATAAGAGCGCTTGGTAGTGAAGCTTATGTGTGGGCCTGGCAGGCTATTTATGCAAGTAATTTTGATGAGGCTAAGAAAAGATTTGAACATGTAGTAAAATATGCAAAGCAAGCTAAAGACATAAAGCTCTGGATCGATGCCACGTGCCTTATTCAATGGTTACATGTCCGAAAAAGCCAATTCCAGGAAGTTATTCGAATAGGGGAAAATATCATCCCAAAAGCTACAAAAGCAGGTTATAAAAGAAGATTGGCTTCTACGTATCGTACCATAGCTGAGGCACAATTTCAAATTGATCAGGACGCCAAGGCCCTGGCCAACCTTCATCAGGCCATCCATATAGCTAAACAAATAAAGGATTCCTATGTCCTTGCCAATTGCTACCATATTCAGGCTCAAATTTTTTACAGAATGGGAAAATACAAAAAAGCCTTACAATCTCTGGATTCTTTAAGTAAGCTGCATGTAGAAGGAAATTTTCTGGGTTTGGTAAATTTTCATCGAGGAGAAGTTTTTGTGGAATTAGGCGAGTACGGCAAAGCGGTGAACTGTTATGAAAGAGCTCTGGAAATTTTTCAAAATTTAAATGATGTGATGAATGAATCACATACTTTATCTGAATATTCTTATTTAAAATATTTAATGGGTGATTATGAAGGGGCTTTATCTTTGCAAAAGAAATCCATTGAGTTGATCAAACCGGAAAAAAATAATTATCGATTGGCCTATCGTTACAGTCAACTGGGAAATATTTATGATAAGTTAAATCGTCTGGATCAGGCTATTGAAAGTCAAAAACTGGCTTTAAAACTTCTGAATGCAACCAGTCCAAGACATTCGGCTGATTTCTGGTTGCGCCTGGGCGATTTACAACTCAAAAATAAAAACTGGCGGGAGGCTAATAGAGCATTCAATGAAGCTTTACGTGCCTCCAGGTCTGTAAATTACAAATTTGGGCAGGTGGGGGCTTTAATTGGCAAAGGAAGAATGGCATTTATGCAGGGCAACATTGAGCAAGCCCAGCAAAATTATGAATTAGCCCTGAAATCCTTAAAGGAAATTTACGATCCCCGGCTAAGGTCTTCGATTTATTATGGTCTGGCCCAGATTAAAAAGGTCGAGCACAATTTTAATAAATCCATTGACTACATTGAACAGGCCATTGCAACGCTTGAGAAGGTAAGATTAAATATCACAAGAGACTCACTTAAAGTAAGCTTTTTCGCCACCACCCAGGAATTATTTGACGAAGCCATCCTACTTGCACTTAGCCAGAATAATCCCTGGCTGGCCTTAAAATATGCGGAACGAGCACGTGCACGTGCCTTACTGGATGCCCTGGGCATGGAAGAAGAGTCGCGCATTCAGTCAACAGTGAAAACAGTCCAATCTAACCAGGAACAAAAATTATTTACAAACGGGCCAGATATTCAAATCGTTGAATATAGAATCACACCTGATAAATTAATTATATTTTTACTGAACCAGAAGAATCTGGAAGTCCAACAGGTGCTGATT
>CAZMEG010000157.1:0-7424 GCA_964565205.1 uncultured Cytophagia bacterium | reverse complement strand
CTGGCAATCTGAGTGTAAATGCCATGGCACAAATTCTCCTTGGAATCAATTCCCAGGCTTAAAGCAGAAGTCGGCTGAAGCCGACTCGTACCATACACGTCCTCGTTTGTGAAATAGCCCTTTTGGAAAATCGCTCAATCGAGACCAATTAATTACTTAGTTGCAATAATAAGCTTAGTTTGATGAACCGGATCCAACACAGTCTCTGACTGTGTTTTGATTGTGAGCTGAATAAAGCCCCTTTTCCATCAATCCAACATTCCAGAACTCCATCAATCCCCTGGTACAGAGACTTCTGCCCTGCCAATCTGAGTGTAAATGCCATGGCACAAATTCTCCTGGGAATCAATTCCCAGGCTTAAAGCAGAAGTCGGCTAAAGCCGACTCGTACCATGCACGTCCTCGTTTGTGAAATAGCACATACCAGACGGATGGAACAGGCAACAACGCTCAATCGAGACGAATGAGTTACGTACCGCACCCGCTCTCATTTGAAGCCATGCAGACGATATGGTATAAATTGGGTTGGCTGAGTGTAATCCTCAGAATAAGGTTGGATTGCATTAAAAAAGGTTGACAATCTAATCAATCTTTACTACCTTTTATTTAAACATTTCTTGGAGTTAATTCCCCAGGATAAAAATTAATCATGTGACCACTAACCTTCAGGATCTTTAATGGCACAGGATGAACAAACAAGAATTGCCCAACTGCAGAATGAAATTCAGCGCCTGAAGTCGGCTGTTGAAGAGTTAACGGTTCTAAATGACCTGGCCATTGCCGCAGGTTCATCCATTGAAGTAGATCAGATGCTGGATATTATCGTGGAAAAATCTATTAAGGCCGTCAAAGCTGAACAGGGTTCCATACTATTAGTCACCGAGCAGGCCGACACGCCATTAAAAACTCTTATACGTCAACAGGATGAGAGAAGCCGTCTTCTAACTTATCGTGTAGGTACTCATATTACCGGTTGGGTATTAAAACATCAACAACCGCTGATCATCGAAAATTTAGCCACCGATTCTCGTTTTAATACCTCGGAACAGGAACGTAAAGAAATCCGCTCGGTTCTGTGTGTCCCCATTCGATTTAAGGGAAAATTGATTGGTATATTGATGGTCACCAATAAAAAAACCTTTGAACCATTTAACAAAAATGACCTACGCTTATTATCCATCATTGCGGCCCAATCCGGTCAGCTCATTCGTAATTCACAGTTACAGCAGGAAGCCCTGGAAAAGAAACGACTGGAACATGAACTGAATATGGCCCGAAAAATTCAACTGGGACTTTTGCCCAAAAAGACTCCACAGGTACTTCATCTGGATATCTCCACATATTTTAATCCAGCTGATGAAGTAGGGGGCGACTACTACGACTTTTTCCCTCTCGACGAAAACCACCTGGGGATTGTACAGGCTGATGTCTCCGGGCATGGCGCTTCCTCAGCTATGATTATGACCATGACCAAGGGAATCCTGCATTCCATCACACACAAATTTCAATCTACCGATCAGGTCATGTCTGAGATGAATTCTATTCTTTATCCCATTTTACCTCAGGAAATGTTTATTACCATGATGTTCCTGGTTTTTGATATTCAAAATATGGTTCTACGCTATTCTAATGCCGGGCACAATCCTCTGCTTCATTTTCAACCGGAAAAGGGTCAATGTGAAATGATTAAACTACCCGGACCGGCCCTGGGGCTTACCTTATTGTCTAAATATCAGGAAAGGGAAATCCCTTTGAAAAAGGGAGACGTCTTTGTTATCTATACCGATGGTATTACGGAAGCCTTTAATTCGAAGGGCGAGATGTTTGAAGAATCGCGACTTATAGATGCCGTTACCACTTCTGCCAATAAAAGTGCCTGGGAGATCATAAACCAGATTAAATCAAATTTGCATAAATTCACTGAACATGCTCATCAAAGTGATGATGTGGCTATTATAACGATAAAAATTATATGAAAATAGAAAATTTAAAACTTGAAAACCAGAAGCTTAAACGACGTGTGCATGAGCTCACTATCTTAAATGAACTGGCGCGACTTATCAATAGTACCATGCCTGTGGAGAAAATTCTCAACCGTGTGCTCTCAGTTGCCCTGAAAGCTGTGCGGGCAGAACAGGGTTACATTGCCATTCTCGATGAAAAAATACCCGATACGGGTTTTAAAACCATGATTAGAATGGCGGAGCAGACTAATTTTCGGGTGAATTACCGTTTAAATGAAATTTTAACTGGCTGGATCATTAAAAATAAAAAACCTCTGCGAATCAATTCCATCGAGAATGAATTACCAGTATCCCTGCCGCAAGATACCCATTTGACACATCAATTTAAATCGTTGCTTGGGTTGCCACTTCTTGTGCAGGGTAAGTTAATAGGTATTCTGACCTTATTTAATAAACTCAATGGCGAACTGTTTACTTCAGAAGACGAACAGTTATTAAATGTGCTGGGAGCCCAGTCTGCTCAGGTTATCATGAATGCGCGTTTGGCTGAAAAGGAACGCGCACTTCTGAAATTGGAAGAAGAAATCAAGGTAGCGCGGGAGATTCAAAATAAGTTATTGCCAAGCAGTGTACCGCATATAGAAAATTTACAAATCTTCGGAATCAGTGAACCCGCCAAAGCCGTGGGGGGTGATTTTTTCGATTATCTACATTTGCCCGATAATCGACTTGGCATTCTCTTCGGCGATGTGTCCGGGAAAGGCATTTCGGCAGCCTTATTAATGTCCAATTTATTAGCCATGTTCAAAACACAGGCAATGCTGACCATCTCACCAGGCGAGTGTATGACCCGGGTTAATAAAATATTGTGTCATTTCACCGAAGGGTCTCGATTCGCCTCGTTATTTTATGGAATCATTGATCCAAGAAGCAAGAATTTTGTTTATTCCAATGCCGGTCATCCACCGCCAATCTGGTTATCCGGTTCTGAAATTAAATACCTGACTCCCGATGAAACTTTTATGGGGATTATGGATCATGTCCAGTATGTTGATAAATTTATCAATTTGGAAAAAAATGATGTGATCTGTATTTATTCCGATGGGATTCTTGAAACTAAAAATAACACCGGTGAACAATTTGGTTGCAAAAGAGTTGTGAATTTGTTAAAAAAGTACAAAAAGCAAAATCCGAAAATTATATGGGACAAAATTTACCAGGCCTTAAGCAAACATGGAAATGTTGATCAACCCAATGATGATATTTCAGCGGTCATTATAAAACAACTTTAAATTGGAAACTTACAGGATTTCTTCATGTCGGAGAATAACATAAATTCTCAGGCTTTAATCGAGGAAAACAAACGTTTAAAAAAAGCCCTGGAAGAACTGGCCATTCTCAATGACCTGGCCCGTACCATTTGCTCCTCCATGAAATTGAATGAAATTTTGAATCGAGTTGTAGAACGATCCATAAAAACGTTACAGGCTGAACAGGGGGCTATATTTCTCATCTCTACCGAGGCTGGCTCACCATTTAAAACATTGGTTCGCCGTGGTGATACGGAAGAGGGTAAAAAGCCGTTTCGACTTAGTGAGGGTATTAGCGGCTGGTTAATCAAACATAAAAAACCGTTAATTATTCAAAATCTGGCTGAAGATTCTCGATTTCGCGGGTACCGAAGTGAATCAGAGAAAGTGAAATCTGTGCTGGGTGTCCCTCTTTTGTCTCGTGGCAAATTGATCGGCATAATTATTTTATTTAATAAATTAGCCGGTCAAACCTTTTCGGACGATGATCAACGCATGCTTTCCATTATTGCCTCACAATCTGCTCAGGTGATCGAAAATGCTCGTCTATTTGAGCAGGAATTGGAATTACACCGCCTGGAACAGGATCTTTTAATGGCGCGTGAAATTCAGCAACGTCTGTTACCCAAAGAAAGTCCAACCATTGAAGGGTTTGAGTTAGCCGGTATGAGTTACCCGGCCAGAGAAGTGGGCGGAGATTATTTTGATTTTATCAAAATTAGTGAACACCTGTGGGGCATCGCCGTCGGGGATGTTTCCGGGAAAGGCATTCCGGCTGCCCTTTTGATGTCAAACCTTCAGGCTACACTGCGTGGTCAGGCTTTTACCCAGCAGTCGATCAAAGAATGTGTAAAAAATGCCAATTATTTGCTTTATCTCAACACCGATCCCGAAAAATTTGCTACCCTTTTGTATGGCCTTCTTGATTCTAAATCCAGAACCTTTACCTATGTGAATGCTGGGCATAATTATCCTTTATATTTAAATCAGAAAGGACAATTTCAGGAGTTGATCACTGGAGGCCCCATACTGGGCATGTTACCCGAAGCGATATATGAAGAAGGTCAAGTTCATCTCCAGCAGGAAGATATTTTGATTATCTATTCCGATGGAGTTACAGAGGCCGAAAATGAATTGGGAGAACTGTATGGAGAAAGACGATTAAGAAAATTAATTCAGAAAAATCGCCATCTGGGAGCGGCTCAATTTATAAAAACAATTTATAATGAGATTAGCCAATTTGTTGGAAGCAAAAACTTTAGTGATGATATTACTATCGTAGCACTTCGGGCAGTATGAATGGAAATGGCTATGTTATTTGGAAATGGTTTGTTATTGTTCTGTTTTTAACTGGAATTTCATCGTGCCAGAATAACCCACCTGAAGATATGACGGATCCCGGGGCTTTAATTTACTGGGGATACTCGAAAAAAGACGTGAATTGTATTCGCTGTCATGGACCCGAGGGAGCGGGAGGACCCTGGGGTTCTGATTTACGCCATGTGTTTTCTAAATACAGTGAAGGACAAATTATTGAAATTATAAAACAGGGGCGGGGTCACGGTAGTAAGCACATGCCCGGCTTTGCCAATAAACTTACCGACCGGGAGATTCACTACCTCATTGATTATTTAAAAACGCTTCAAATCACACCGAATCGTTAATATTAAACTACCGATAAGGTTTGATCTTATTTTGACACCGATTTTTAATATTCTTTCACAGCAATACCACGTTTTCTAATTTCCTGGACTATCCTTTCGCCTGAAACTGCTTTTTCAAGAGGAATGGCTCCGGTGGTAACTTCACCACGGGCGATCATTCCGGCAACTATGGCGGCATGCCAGCCGGTGAGGCGCTCCATGGCGGTAAAACCAGTGTCTTCATCGTAGCGATCAATAATTTCCAGGAATAATTCGGTTTTTTGGTTTTTAATTTTACCGAGGCCTTTTACTCGAATGATGGCAAAGTCTTTATCGCCAGGCCGGGCGCGAATTTGAGGTTCCACCACAGCACGTAACAAATCTCGAGGACGATACTCGTTTCCATTGACTTTGACCGGTTCTGTCTCAAAAAAGCCGGCCTGTTTAAACACATTCCATTGATGAAAATGCCCCGGGTACCGAAGGGTTTTGTTCTGATAAGTTTGGAGCCGGCCCAGATAAGTTCTGGGTGCGGTTGAAGTTCCACCGGTGGTGACAAACGCTTCCAGTTCGCCAAGAGGTTCTTCAAAAGGCACGAGTTCGTATTCTGTAAAAGCCGGAATCTCTACAATTTTACCCTGACGAATAAATTCTGTGGTACCGTAATATTCATTAATTAGTCCTTCAAAATTAAAAGTTAGGAGATAATTCCATGGTGGTCTGGGATTTTGTGGCAGTCCACCGTCCCAGATGTAAATCTCCTCGGGCTGGTCAAATTTGCTTATTAGATAAGCGGCAAGATTATTTGCCAGTCCGGGGGACATCCCGCAGTCCGGAACAATGCTCACCTCGGCTTTCCGGGCCTCTTCATGTAGCGCCAGTTGCTGGTATACTATAGCTGTATTCCCTCCCA
Source organism: uncultured Cytophagia bacterium (assembly GCA_964565205.1). Lineage (GTDB taxonomy): Bacteria > Zhuqueibacterota > Zhuqueibacteria > Oceanimicrobiales > CAZMEG01 > CAZMEG01. The sequence goes on along the minus strand of CAZMEG010000157.1, from coordinate 1,594 downwards.
GATCACACATAGAAGTCTGTGTAGCAATGGCTGCTTTAGTGATCTCCAGATTAAAATAGAATGGCACCGCACTGATGCACACATCGATTTCCTGCAAAAATTCGCTGAGCTTTTGCCGATCACGAATATCTATTGCACGAGTCTGTATAGAGGAATTATTGGTGAGTTTTTGCAATCGCTTTCTGGCAGATTCGACCTGACGGGAATTTTGATCTACCAGCCAGAGACTTTTACAATTTCCGTACAGAAGTAAATCATAAGCTGCCGCCGTGCCCTGTCTACCCGAACCCAGAATCGCATAATTGTAATGCATGCCAGCACCATTTTAATTTGCATTATTCATAAGTCAGGCGAAATCAAATTGAGTTTACAAGCTAACTTCAGAAATTTTAATGGATTAATGGAGAACTGGATTGTTAGATTGAAAGAAAAAAATTTTTCAGCAATCCAGCAATCCATTACTTTTATACTAAATCAAATTATTAGGTACAGGTTTCTCACCGGAATAATCATAAAACCCTTTGCCCGATTTTCGTCCGTAATAGCCGGCAAGGACCATTTTCTTTAACAGGGGAGGAGGGGCATACATGGGATCGCGATATTCATCAAACATGATGTTGGCTATGTAGTAAGTGGTGTCCAACCCGACAAAATCCAGCAGGGTCAACGGTCCCATAGGGTGGCCACAGCCCAGGGTCATGCCTTTGTCAATATCTTCGATAGAAGCCACGCCCTGTTCCACAGCACGGATAGCCGACAGCAGATAGGGCACCAGCAACAAATTGACCACAAAGCCGGAATTGTCTTTGCAAGCAATGGGCTCTTTACCCAGCGTGCGTGCAAATTCAAAGGCTGTATCAAAGGTTTCTGAACTGGTTTGAATGGTGCGCACCACTTCTACGAGTTTCATGACCGGGACAGGATTAAAAAAATGCAAACCCACGAATTTGTCCGGTCGTTGTGTGGCCGCCGCCATTTCTGTAATAGTAAGCGAAGAGGTGTTACTTGCAAAGATCGTATGTGACGGACACACCCTGTCCAGATGACCGAATACTTCCTTTTTCAAATTAATATCTTCGGTTACTGCTTCAATGATGAGATCGCAATCTTTAAGATCATCCAGTTGAGTTGTGCCGGAGAGGTTTTTCATAGCTGCCTCTTTTTGATCCGCAGTCATTTTACCCTTCTCCACCGCTTTGGTTAAAAAACCCTCGATTCTCTCCAGCCCCTTGTCCAGTAATTCTTGATTCACTTCCCGAACGATAGTTTGATATCCTGATGTAGCACACACCTGGGCTATTCCGGAACCCATTAATCCACAACCTACAACGCCCACGTTTTTAATTTTCATATTTCCTCCTTAATTATTTAATCCCATTTCGTTTTCCAATCGCAACACTCGGAGATTTAATTCCTTAATTTTTTCATTAAAATTTAGACGAGTTTCAATAATGTCTATCAGTTTATCAAAATACTCGTGAAATTTTATAAAACCATTTTTCATTTCATTGGTAATGGTTTTAAACAATTCATTATAACTGTTAAATCCATTCTTTACTTCGGTTACGATTTTTTTCTTAAAAACCATATTCTT